>VAYK01000041.1:0-6689 GCA_005884985.1 Actinomycetota bacterium
GGCCTCCAAGCGTCGCAGATCCCCAACTACTACAAGGACGCGAGCTTCGGGGTGAAAGCGGCCAACGTCGAGCGCACATACAGCCCGCGTGGCGACGTGACGATCCAGCGCGACAAGTTCGGCGTCCCCCATATCTACGGCGCGACCCGCGAGGGAACGATGTTCGGGGCTGGCTATGCCGCCGCCGAGGACCGCCTGTTCATGATCGACGTCCTCCGCCACGCCGCGCGCGCTCAGCTCTCCTCGTTCGCCGGTGGCTCCAACACCGCCATGGACGAGTCGGTCTGGGCCGACACGCCCTACAACGAGTCGGAACTGCAGTATCAGTACGACCGCGCCGACGAGCTCTATGGGCAGCAGGGCATACAGATTCAACACGACGTCAACAACTACGTCGCCGGCGTCAACCAGTTCATCTCCGAGGCCTGCGTCAACCCGATGAAGCTGCCCGGCGAGTACAACTTCATCGACCCGTCCCAGAGCATCTGTCTGCCCGGCCACCAATGGAAGGTCACCGACGTGATCGCTATCGCCTCATTGGTCGCCGGGATCTTCGGCAAGGGCGGAGGCGGGGAGCTCGGCGCCGCGCAATCTCTTGAAGCGGCCCAGCAACGGTTCGGCAGCCGGACCGCGGGAAGGAAGGTCTGGGCCGACTTCCAGGAGTTCAACGACCCCGAGGCGCCGACGACCGTCCATGGGACGAGCTTCCCGTACGGTCAGCCGCCAGCCCAGGCGAAGGGGGTCGCCCTGCCCGATCCCGGCACAGTGCAGCCGGCGAACGTTGTTCAGTCCGCAAGCGGCAGCGCGAAGGCCTCCGCGTCCCCCGCGCCATCGGGCAAGCTCCCCGCCGGAATCCTGCAACCGTTCCAGCCAAGTCGACCAGCGGCCACCCCGTCGCCGTCATGGGTCCCCAGGTCGGCTATTGGTCGCCGGAGATCCTGATGGAAGAGGACATCCACGCACCGGCGACCACCCAGGGGCCGCCGATCGACGCTCGGGGCGCGGCCTTCCCCGGCACCAACCTCTACGTACAGTTGGGACGGGGGCGCGATTACTCCTGGAGTGCCACATCCGCCGGCCAGGACATCATCGACACCTACGCAGTCAAGCTCTGCGACCCGAACGGCGGCACGCCGACGATCGGCTCGGACCACTACTTGTTCGAGGGCCAGTGCCTGCCGTTCGAAGTCCTGACCCGCACCAACTCCTGGGTCCCCACCCCCGCCGACCAGACTCCGGCGGGCTCCGAGACGCTCACGACCCTGCGCACCAAGCTGGGGATCGTGATCGCGCGCACGAAGATCGGCGGCAAGCCGTACGCCTACACCAAGCTCCGCGACACCTACTTCCACGAGGTCGACCCGTCCGCACTAGGCTTCGCCGATTTCAACAACCCAAACAAGATGCGCACGCCCCAGGATTTCATGCAGGCGGCGAACCACATCTCCTACACGTTCAACTGGTTCTACGTCGACAGCAACCACATCGCCTACTTCAACTCCGGCGCCAACCCCGTGCGGCCAAGCTACGTCGACCCGAACCTTCCGACCTTCGGCAGGGACCCCTTCCTGTGGCAGAACTACAAGCCGCCCCCTATAGCCACCGAGGACATCCAGCCCCTCGCGGCACACCCCGGCTTCTCGTCGCTGTTCCGATCCCAGCCGCTCGACGCGCGCATCCAGCGCGACATCGCCGGCTCGGGCAGGATGAGTCTCCGGCGGCTGATGAGCGACATGGAGGATGCCGGGACCGTCGACCTGCGCGGCGACCGCGTCCTGCCCTGGATCCTGCAGGTGATCGACACGCAGCCGGTTACCGATCCCGCCCAGAAGGCGGCGCTCCAGAAGCTCAAGGCCTGGGGGGCGGCGGGCGCCCACCGCATCGACCGCAACAAGGACGGCACCTATGAGTACACGCAGGCGATCCGGATCATGGACGCTTGGTGGCCGCGCTTGGTCGCAGCCGAGTTCAAGCCGACGCTGGGGCAGGCGCTGTTCGATCAGACCCCGTTCGGCCACGACGCTCCAGGGCGGATCGGATCCGCCTTCGACACCAGCTCGTACGGCTACGTGCAGAAGGACCTCCGCGACCTCCTAGGCGCGAGCGTCCAGGGCCCATATTCGCGCGTCTATTGCGGAAAGGGCAATCTCGTCGACTGCCGCAACGCACTTCGGCCAGTCCCAGGCCGCCCATGACGAGATCGGCTTCCGCGCAATCGGCGCGATCACCCAGCCGAACATCCCCTGGGTCAACCGCCCGACCTTCCAGCAGGCGGTCGAGATCCCAGCTCATAGATAGACCGACCGAAGCCCAGCGACTGGGGCGCCTCCTGGTCGAGGGGCTACTGCTCGCTTCCACAAAGACGCACGCCGGCAAGGTGACGCGCCAGGTAGCAGTAGGCCGGTTTGGCTTGGAGGTTGGCGCGCACGACGCCGAACGGCTCGAACTTGGGACCTTCTTTCGGTGAATCGCGCAGCGAGTAGATGATGAAGCTCCGGACGTCGCTGTTCTGCGTCGAGCGGTACATCCGGGCGAGGATGGGACCCTGGTGAGCCAAGCCGACGCTGCCCTTCCGCCGCCGCGCGGAGGTTCCGCCGACACCCACTTCGGTTATCCAGAGCGGGGTTGCCCGGTCGTGGAATCGATCGCGCACGCGCCGCAGCTGATCAATGTTGGCGGACATGCTCCGAACCCACGGCGGTCCCTGTGGGTAGGGATGGGTGCCGATGCCATCAAACGATGCCTTGCCAGTCAGCTCATAGATGCGTCTGAGGAAACGAGCGGCGGGGATCCCCCCGTGGGCGCGGGATGCGCTCGACGTTAGTCCTCCCGTGAGGATCGTTGCGGGAACGCCGCTGCGATGCGCGGCCCGATCCGCGGCGTCTAGCAGGCGCGAATAGAGGGCTGGCGACGGGCGGGGCGCGAAGAAGCGCGGCAGATTCGGCTCGTTCCAGACCTCCAGCGCGAGCATCCGCGGGAAGTGGCGCATCAACGCCTCGATGAAGGTGCGCCAATCGGACAGATGCTGGCGGTTGGGAGGGTAGGAGCAGCCTTTGCTGTGGCGGACGCGGCATGCGCCAGGACGCTCCCAGCCGCGACGGCGAGCCCACTTGGGAGCGCCGTAGGCAAGCACGATGGGCCGGATGCGCGCTGACAGCATTGCGTTGTAGAGCCTCACGACGGGACCCCAGTGGAAGGTGTGAACGCGCCGACCGCCCCTTTCCACGGGTGGAGTGGGCTCGACCGCGCCCCAAAGCACCCCCAAGCGATCAATGGTTGCCCCTGCGCGCGCCGTGAGGTCGATCTGCTGCATGGTGGTGAAGCGCGTCGAACCGGTCCCGCACGCCTCGCCCTCGGACAGGACGTTGACGGCGTAGTGCGGAGGAGTCCCAAGGGGTCGATAGCAGTAGTCTCGCCAGCTCCCGGTGAAGCCCCACGGCGGCTCTTGGCGGAGTTGCGAAGTCGAGGATGCAGGGCCGTGCGAGGAGCGCGAGCCGAGGCCCAACGTGAGAAGCAGGGCGACGGCCGCGGCGATGCCAAACGCCGCCGCGACCGCGCCCGCGATCGCCAGGCGCCTGCGCCGCGACTGCGGTCCCCCGGCCGGCGATCTCGCGACAGTGCGATCGGACTCGCGTGCGCCATCGGGCCGAATCACGTACCTATGCTAGGTGCGAGGCCCCGTCGGGCTCCTCCGCCCTGCCCGCTCAACGACAAGCCTCTTCTCAATTCCAAGCGCCATGCTCCCCCCTCGTCGAGACATCGGAAGGTTGCAGGTCGATGTCGTGATCGCCGTAGAGTGCACGGCATGACCACGCGGGCCCGGCTCGTCGGCATCAACCACGTCGCCCTCGAGGTCGGCGACCTGGACGAGGCGCTCACCTTCTACGGGAGGATCTTCGAGATCGGGCTGCGGGGACGCATGGCGGGAATGGCCTTCATCGACATCGGGGATCAGTTCATCGCCCTCTCGGCGGGCCGCACCCAGCCGCCCGACGAGGCCCGCCACTTCGGGCTGGTGGTCGACGACAAGGAGGCCGTCCGCGCCGCCCTCCAAGAGGCGGAGGTCGAGATCTCCCCCGGACGCGGGCTCAACTTTCGCGATCCCTGGGGCAACCTGGTGCAGGTCGTCGAGTACGGGGACATCCAGTTCACGAAGGCGCCCGCGGTGCTCCGAGGCATGGGCCTGGAGGACTTGGAGAAGCGCCCCGAAGCGCTTCGCGAGCTGAGTGAGAAGGGCCTCGGGTAGCGGTCGGAGGCAGCGCGAGCGATCACCCGCAGATGATTTCGGCCTCAAGATCGCGGCCGCCCAGCCGATATGTTGACCGTATGGAGACCCGGATCGAACGCGTAGTACTGGAGACCGACCGCCACCGGATCGTCGGCGACCTGACGCTGCCGCGGGAGGGCTACCGCAGCCGCCTGTCCGACTTTCTGAACGGCGGCGACCTGGACTTCATCCCCCTGGTCAACGCGGAGCTCGCGCCGCTGAATGGCAGCGCGCCGGAGACCCGCTCGTTCATCGCCGTCGCTCGTACCCACGTCCAGCTCGCCTTTCCGTTCGACGCCGACGACTAGTACGACGGCTCGCCCATCCCGAGTCGCGGCCCGCCGCGGTTGAAGGCTCGGCCGGCGGGTACCGGGCAAGCCATGGCATCCACGACGACCGACGCATCCGCGGCCGGAATTCTCACCCTGGGCGGCGACCTCGAGGTGCGCCGGCTCGGGTTCGGGGCGATGCGGATCACGGGCGAGGGGATCTGGGGGCCGCCAGCCGACCGTGAGGGCGCGAAGGCTGTGCTGCGCCGCGCCGTCGAGCTGGGGGTCAATTTCATCGACACCGCCGACTCCTACGGGCCCGAGGTGAGCGAGGAGCTGATCGCCGAGGCGCTTCATCCGTACCCCGGCGGCCTCGTGATCGCCACCAAAGGTGGCCTGACGCGGCCCCGTCCCGGGCGGTGGGAGCGCGATTGCCGCCCCGAGCACCTGCGCGAGGCATGCGAGGGAAGCCTGCGGCGACTGCGCCTGGAGCGGATCGACGTCTACCAGCTCCACGCGGTCGATCGCCGAGTGCCGCTGGAGGAGTCGGTGGGCGCGCTCGCCGAGCTACGCGACCAGGGGAAGATCGCCCACGTCGGGCTCTCGAACGTGGACACCGCGGAGCTCGAGCGCACCCGCGAGATCGTGCCCGTGGTCTCGATCCAGAACCGCTACAGCGTTGCCGAGCGCGACTCGGAACCGGTCCTGGACCGGTGCGAGCGCGAAGGCCTCGCGTTCATTCCCTGGGGTCCGCTGAGGGCGGTGGGCGTCGGCCGCGAGGGGGTGATCGGCCGGGTGGCGGACGCTCACGGCGCGAGCGACGTCCAGGTCGCGCTCGCCTGGCTTCTGGCGCGTTCTCCCGCGATGCTGCCGATTCCCGGCACCTCCTCGGTTGAGCACCTGGAGGAGAACGTGGCGGCCGCCGGCCTGCGCCTCTCCGAGGAGGAGTTCACCGAGCTGTCCGCCGCCGGGCCCTGAGCCGCTCGCGCCGGCGGCACACTCGCCGCCACGTCGTCTTACGGCCGTAGCACGATCTTCAGCGCCTCGCGACGATCGTAGATCGCGTACGCCTCGGGGGCCTCGTCGAGGCTCATCCGGTGGGTGACGAGCGGGCCTGGATCCAGCACTCCGGCCGACAGCATCGCCAGGACCCGATCGAGGTGGCCGATGACGTTGGCCTGGCCGCTGCGCAAGCTGAGCGCCTTGATCCAGACGACGCCCATATGGACCTCGGCGCGCTCGGCGTAGACCCCGGTGACGGAGACTGCGCCGGCCTTACGAGCCAGCCGGCAGGCGAGGTCGAGCGCCTCGGGATGGCCGACCGCGTCGACGGACAGGTCCACGCCGCGACCGCCGGTGAGCTCCTTCACGCGGCCACGCGGGTCGTCCTCGGTCAGGTGGACCGGCACGGCGCCGAGCGCCTCGGCCGTCCGCAGCCGCTCCTCCACCGAGTCGACCGCGACCACCAGCGACGCACCGGACGCCCTCGCGACCTGCACTGCGCACAGCCCCACCGGGCCGAGGCCGAGCACCGCAACCGCGGCCCCCGGCTCGAGCGGGTCCGGCTTCGCGGCGTCGCCGCAGATCGCGTGGTAGGCGGTCCCCGCGACATCGCCGGCGAACAGCGCCACCTCGTCCGAGAGCCCCTCTGGGACTCGGCGAAGGGTCAGGTTGGCGGTCGGGACGAGGAGAAGCTCGGCCTGCGCTCCCTGCAACGAGCCGAGCGTGGCGCCGTGGCCGAAGACCCGGCCGGAGTCGCACTGGTGGTACTCGGCGCGCCGGCAGTGGAAGCAGCCGCCACAGGCGGTGGAGTAGGTGCCGAGGACCCGGTCGCCGACCGCGACCTCGCCCACGGCGTCGCCGGCGGCGACCACGGTTCCCACGTACTCGTGGCCGATCACGAAGCCCGGCTCGATCGCGATCCGGCCGTGGTAGATGTGGAGGTCGGAGCCGCAGATTCCCGTCGCCTCGACCCGGACCACGGCATCGTCGGGGGCCGTGGGCTCGGGCTCCGGGCGCTCCTCCACCCGTACCTCGCCGGGGGCCTGAAAGGTGACCGCCCTCATGGCGCTGCAGGATAGAGTCGGTAGATGAGCGCCGTCCCGCGGGCCGTGCTGATAACCGGATGCTCCTCCGGGATCGGGCATGCGACC
>VAYK01000041.1:6842-7794 GCA_005884985.1 Actinomycetota bacterium
CGGTGCCGCTGGAGCGGATCAGGGCGCAGTTCGAGACCAACGTCTTCGGGCTGGTCCGCATGTGCCAGCTCGTCCTGCCGGGGATGCGCCGCCAGGGTGCGGGAAGGATCGTCAACGTCAGCTCGATGGGCGGCAGGATGGCCTTCCCCGGGGGCGGCGCCTATCACGGCACCAAGTACGCCGTGGAGGCGATCTCGGACACGCTGCGCTTCGAGCTCCGGGGGTTCGGCGTCGAGGTCGTCCTGATCGAGCCGGGCTTGATCAAGACGCGCTTCGGCGAGACCGCGGTCGGCTCGATCGACGCCGCGGCGTTGGAGGGCGACGATCCCTACGCGGACTTCAACGCTGCTGTCGGCGCCGCCACCGCGGGCGCCTACGAGGGCCCGCTGGCCCGCTTGGGCGGCGGCCCGGAAACCGTCGCGCGGGCGATCGAGCGGGCGATCTCCGCCCGGCGGCCGAAGACGCGCTACAAGGTGACGCCGTCCGCACGCCTGATTCTCGCCCAGCGGCGGCTGCTCTCGGATCGCGCCTGGGACGCCTTCCTGCGCACCCAGTTCCCGACCCCGCGATGAGTCCTGCGGTTGAGAGGAATCGGGACGCGGATCCGGCCAGCCAGGCGGCGTGCTCCGGACTGGCGAACCGGGGCAGGCCCAGACGGAACATTCACGCCCAACACGTTGTGCGTTGTGGCATTTGACTACTTGCAGGGCTTATGATAGATTTCCGGTAACCGGAGTTTCCGGTGCTGGCACAGGGGCAACACCGGCTGAACGCCGGGGGAAGGTTGTGTGTGCCGTTTGAGAGGATCGACCAGCTCCCCCAGGAGAGCCGCGATTGACGCGAGATCGCCGGAGGGCGAGCCCGGTCGCGGGGGCATGAGAGCGAACGGGTAGTGGACGTTGGAAGCAACTGAGCTTCGGGAAGCGCCGGCGCCAGTAGGTGCGTCCGCGGA
>VAYK01000009.1 GCA_005884985.1 Actinomycetota bacterium
CGCCACGGAGACCACCGCGGGCTGCGGCTGGGATGGGTGATCGATGTCTTCGCGGACGCGAGCGATCATGAGGTCAAGGACGCGCTGCTGGGGGCGGTCCTGGACGGCTTCCGGCGCGCGGGCGTCGCGCGGGCGCAGGCCTTCAGCATGAACGCGGCCCTCGCCTCCGATCTCCGCCGCCGCGGGTTCGCGCGCGGCCGGTCGCGCATGCAGTTCTGCGTCCGCACCCGCGTCGATTCCAAAGGCGTGCTCGCCGATCGGGCGCGCTGGCACGTCGTCTTCGGCGACAGCGACATGGACCGATGAGCGCCCGTCCGCCGGCGGTGCTCGTCGGGATCGACACCGAGGCCGACGACCAGTGGTCCGCGCGCGGGCGCCAGGAGATGGGCGTTCGCAATGCGGCACGCCTGCCTGCGCTGCAGGCCCTGTTCGAGGAGTTCGGGGTGCGTCCCACCTACGTCGTGACCTGGGAGATGGCCACGCGACCGGAGAGCGCATCGGTGCTGCATGCCCTCGCGCGGACCGGCCGCTGCGAGATCGGGACCCACCTGCATCCGTGGAGCTCGCCTCCCTTTCGTCCGCAGGACCTCGCCGCCCACACGTATCCACACAACCTGCCCGAGGAGCTGCTCGATCGGCAGCTCCGCGAGCTCACGGCCGTGATCCAGGAGCAGCTCGGCGTTCGTCCCACCACCTACCGGGCCGGGCGCAACGGCTTCGACGGACGCACGCTGCCCATCCTCGAGCGGCTCGGGTACACCGTCGACACCAGCGTCGACCCGCTCTTCAACGAGCGGCGCAAGGGCGGGATGATCTTCGACGGCGCTCCCATCGCGCCCTATCACCCCGACTACGCGGACGTGCGGCGGCCCGGCGCGTCGAAGATCCTCGAGATCCCGATCACGTCCGCCACCCTGCCCGGGTTGCCCAAGGTCGTGGAGAGGGCCTATGCGCGCCTCCCGCCCATCCCCTGGCGCGGCGCGTTCAAGCGGCTGGGACTGCGTCCGGTGTGGCTGCGTCCCTCCTACACGCCGCTGGCCGACATGCTGGCCTTCGCCGATGGTCTGCGACGGGCGGGCGCTCCGTGCTTCAACCTCATCTTCCACTCCAGCGAGGTGCTGCCCGGCGGCAGTCCCTACACGCCGGACGAGAAGAGCGTGGCCCGCTTCCTCGACGACCTGCGGCGCCTGCTCGCGCACCTGACTGGTCCGCTCGGCGCGCAGGGACGCACGTACGCGGAGTTCGCGCGCGAGTGGGCGGGATGAACGTCTTGATGGTCACGCCGCACCTGCCGCCCCACCAGGCCGCCAACGCGCTGCTGCCGCACCTGCTCGGCCAGGCCCTCGGCCGCCGCGGCCATGCCGTCGAGTTCCTGACCCTCGGCGACGGGCGCGACGGGGACGGCGTCCACTTCGTCCGTCGCGGGCCGCGACGCCTGCGCGCGACGCGCGTGCCCCAGGCCCTGGAGGCCCTTCGGACCTGGCGCAAGGCCCGACCGCTACCAGGTGGCGGCCCGGCTGGCCGTCCGCGTGGGCAAGCCCTACGTCCTCACCCATTACGGCACGGAGATCTGGCACTACGAAGGCGGCGATGCCCGCTTCCAGAGATTCAACCGCGACGCGCGCCATGTGACCTTCTATAGCCGCGCCCTGCTCGAGCGCGCGCAGGCCCTGGCCGTGCCTTTGCGCGCGTCGTCCGTCGTCTATCCGCCGGTGGCCGACGCGTTCCGCCCTCTTTCGGCGGAGGAGCGGAGCGCGGTGCGCCGGCGCCTGGCCCCCGGCGCGGGGGCGCTCCTCGTCAACGTCAAGCGGCTGCATCCCCTGGCCGATCAGGCGACGCTGCTGCGCGCCTTCGCCGTCGTGCGCCGCCAGCGCACGGACGCGGTGCTGCTCGTGGCGGGGATGGGCGAGATGGAGGGCCCGCTGAAGGCGCAGGCGGCCGCGCTCTCTCTGGGCGAGGCCGTGCGCTTCCTGGGGCTCGTCCCCAACGAGGAAGTGGCCGCCCTGCAAGGCGGGGCCGACCTCTTCGTGCTGTCCTCCGTCCTGGAAGCGACGCCCACTGTGGCCCTGTAGGCCCTGGCCTGCGGCACGCGCGTGGTGTCCACGGACAACCCCGGTGGCCTCGAGCTGCGCGAGATCTTCGGCGACGACGTGGCGGTGGTGCCCAAGGGGGACGACGGCGCGCTCGCGCAGGCCATCCTCGACCGGCTCGCGCATCCCGGACGCGCCCGCGAGGGCACGGCGCGGCTCGTGGCCGAGCGTTTCCGGGTGGACGGCGTGGCCGAACGGTATCTGGGGCTGTACGCGGAGGCGATGGCATCGTGAGGACCATCGACGAGGCGGCGCTCAGCGAGGCCGCCGCCGCCCGCGCTCGAGCGGGCGGGGGTGACCGCGCACGGCCGCGTGCTGGACGCCGGATGCGGAGGAGGCGGGACGGCGCTCTCGCTGGCGGAGGAGTCCGCCTTCGCGGTGGGCCTCGACCTCGAGGCGCGCTTCCGCGGCTCCGGTACCCGCCTGGCCGGGGAGAAAGGGGTGGCGAACGCCGCCTTCGTCCAGGGAGACGCGGCGCGCCTGCCCTTCCGCAGCGCCGCGTTCGATCTCGTGCTGAGCCATTCCGTGATCGAGCACGTCGCCTCCGCGGAGGACTATCTCCGCGAGTGCTTCCGGGTGCTGCGCCCCCGCGGCGTCCTCTATCTCTCCACCGCGCCCACGCTGTCTCTCGCGGGCGCGCACCTGCCGCGGCTCCTCGTCCCGGTGCCGCTCCATCTCCTGATCGGGCGGCGGGCCTCCTTCGCGACGTTCCGCTGGCTGGCCCGCCACGCGCCCTGGATGCTGCAGGAGCCGAAGGAGGCGAATACCTTCATCGCCGTGGCCGAGGAGGGCAAGGAGAAGCAGGACGACGTGCTGCAGGCGGTGACGGTTCGGCGCCTGCGGGCCTGGATCCAGGCCTCCGGCTTCCAGCTCGTCCGCGAAGACCGCCACGTGACCGGGTTCTTCCGCCGTGTCCTGCCCGGGCCGGTGCGGCGGGCGCTGGAAGCGACGCCCTTCACCCAGGACGTGATGATCGGCCACATCCAGTGCGTGCTGCTCAAGCCGTGAGCGCCGATGCCTCCGGGCGGCTGGAGGTGCTGGTGCCGGCCGACATCCGCTTTCCCCTCGAGCGCGCGAGCGGCGTGCAGATCGTGAAGACGGCCGCGGCCCTGAGCGGGGCCGGAGCGCGCACGACGCTGCTGGTGCGTCAGAGCGATCCCCGGCCCACCCCCGAGATCCTCGCCCTGTACGGCGTCGCTCCCCATCCGGGCCTGCACGTGCGCCGTTTGCAGGTCCTGCACCGGCGCGGCGCCTTCGCGCTGCCGCGCGCGTCCTTTCTCGCCCGCGCCTCCCTGGCCGCGCTCCCCGCCTTGCGGAGGGGCGCCGTCGTGCTCACGCGTGATCTCCAGCTCGCGGACGTGCTCCTTCTCCTGCCTGGTGCGCCGCGCGTCGTCTACGAGGCGCACGCGGTGGAGGCGCTCATGTACGGCGAACGGGCCGCGCTCTACGGCACCGCGGAGAAGACGGATCCGCGCAAGCGCGATCGCCTCCGCGGCCGCGAGCGGCGCGTGTGGCGCGGGGCGGCGGCGGTGGTGACGACCACGGCGGGCATCCGCGACAGCTTCGCCGAGGCCTACGGCGAACGGACACGGGTGCACGTGGTGCCCAACGGCTGCGATCCGCCCGCGGGCGGCTTCACCGGCCTTCCCGACGGGGAGCCCGAGATCCTCTACGCGGGCCAGCTCTATCCCTGGAAGGGCGTCGACGTCCTGGTGGAAGCATTCGCGCAGGTCCCGCGCGGGCGGCTGGTGATCCTCGGTGGGATCGAGGCCGAGGCGGACATCGCGCGCGTGCGCGCGCTGGTGGACCGCCTGGGCCTCGGAGAGCGCGTGGACATGCCCGGCCTCGTTCCGCAGGCGCGCGTGGCCGACGCGCTCCGCCGCGCCACCGTGGTCGCGGTGCCGTTCCTGCGCACGGCGATGACGGAGCGTCACACCTCCCCGCTCAAGGCCTTCGAAGCCATGGCGGCGGGACGCGCGATCGTCGCCTCCGACCTCCCCTCCACGCGCGAAGTGCTGCGCCACGGCCAGACGGCCTGGCTCGTGCCTCCGGGCGACGCCGCCGCGCTGGCCGCCGGCCTGCGGCACGTCCTCGACGATCGTGCATTGGCCGAGTCGCTCGCACGGGCCGCGCACGCCGCCGCGCCCGCCTACGGGTGGCCGGCGCGCGCCCTGGCCCTCCTGGGTGTCTTCGCGGAGGTGGCGTGAGCACGAGGCCCTGGACGCTGTGGGCGGCCCTGGTCCTCACCCTGCCCCTGGTCACGACGAGGATCCGCGGCGCGGACGAGATCGAGTACTTCGCGTACCTGCATTCGGCCGTGTTCGACCATGACCTCGAGTTCGGGAACGAGTACGAGCACTTCTACGCGCAGGATCCGTCCGGGCTGGCCGGCTTCAAGGCCACGTTCCTCGATCTCCGCGAGCCCGTCACGGGCCGGCACATCAACTTCGCGCCGCTGGGCACGGCCCTGCTGTGGGCCCCCGCCTACCTGCTCGCTCACGGTGCCGTCCTCGTCGCGCGGGCGCTGGGCGCGCCGCTGGCCGCGGACGGGTTCTCGCGGCCGTACGTGATGGCGGTCTGCTACGCGTCGTGGGCCTACGGCATGGCGGCCTTGCTCCTGCTCCACCGGGCGCTCGTGCGTTTCGGCGGCTTCCCGGAGCCGGCCGCGGCGTGGGCCACCGCGGCCGTCCTGTGGGGCACACCGCTCCTGTACTACGTCACCCTGGGTCCCGGCTTCTCGCACGCCGTCTCGCTGTTCGTGATCACGCTCCTCCTCTGGCTGACCCTGCGTTTCCGCGGCGAAGGGTTCACTCCCGGGCGCACCGCCGCCCTCGGCGCCCTCGGCGGCCTGGCCGCGCTGGTGCGCGAGCAGGACGGACTGTTCCTGGCCGTCCCCGCCCTCCTGATCGCGCTCGAGGGCCTGCGCGAGCGGCGCGGGATGGCCGCCCTGACCCGACTCGCCGCCATGGGCCTCTCCGCCGTGATCGTCTTCACGCCCCAGGTCTTCGCCTACCGCGCGATCAACGGCGGGTTCGGGCCGTCCCCCCTGGTCGCCCGCAAGATGATCTACTACGGCCCGCACGTGCTGTCCGTGCTGTTCGATCCCGCCCACGGACTGTTCGTGTGGGCGCCGCTGCTCCTGCTCGCGGCCGGCGGCCTCGTCCTCGCCGCGCTGCGCCCGCGCGGCGGCGATCCCGTGCCGATGGCGCTTCTCGTCGCCCTGCTCCTGCAGATCTGGATCAACGGGTCCGTCGACAGCTGGACCCAGGCCGGGGCCTTCGGCTCGCGGCGATTCGTGGCCGCGACGCCTCTCCTGGCCTGGGGCCTGGCCGCGCTGCTGGCCGTCATCCTCACGCGCACGGGTCGGCGCACGGTCGCGGCCCTCCTCCTCGCCTTCGCGTGGTGGAACGTGTCGCTGATGGTGCAGTTCGGCCTCAAGCTGATGGACCGCCAGGGTCTCGAATGGCCGCGGGTGGCGGTCAGCCAGATCACGCAGGTGCCGCGGCACCTGGGCCGGTCGGCCTGGCTGTTCTTCACCGATCGCGAGCGTCTCGTGCGAGAGGGGCGATGATCTCGGAATCGCTTCTCCAGGCCGTCGCCTGTCCGGTCTGCCTCGAGCCCGGCGGGTGCGCCTCCTGCGCGCGCACGGGCGGCCACGACGCGACGTGCGCTCCCTATGCCGCGCGGGCGGCCTGCCCTTGCGGCGGACCCGACAAGGTCCGGCTCGCGCGCGCCGGCGCCGCCCTCGCCTGCGCGTGCTGCGGCGGGCGTTATCCGGTGGCGGAGGCGGAAGGCTGGGTCGACCTCGTCCCGCGGACGTCGGTGGGCGAGGTGACGCAGTATGCCGACCACGAGTTCCACGAGCGCCTGCGCGTCACGGAGGCGGAGCCCGTCCTCTCCGCGCGTGTGAAGGCGGACATGATGCGGCGGATGCTGGGAGCGGCGCCGGGCGAGACCGTGCTCGACCTCGGCTGCGGCGCGGGCAAGATGGCGCTCTACGCGGCCCAGGGGGGACGGCGGGCGGCGGGCCTCGACGTCGCGCCCTTCTTCCTCGCCCGCGCGGCGCGCGAGGTGGACCTCGTCCGCGGCGACCTGCGGCGCCTCCCGTTCCGGAAAGGCAGCTTCCCGCGCGCGTATTCGCTCGACGTGCTCGAGCACCTCGACGAGCCGGGCGTACGCGAGGTCCTGCTCGAGGCGCGGCGCACCCTCGGGCCGCGGGGACGGCTCTTCGTCTACACGCACGCCATGGAGTCGTCGCGCCTGGCCTCCTTCCAGCGAGGCGTGAACCGGCTGGCCCGGCGGCTGGGGCGGGCCGGCCTCATCGACCACGAGCGCGAGGCGATGCGCAAGAGCGACCATCGCAACGCCATCCGCAGTCACGAGCACTTCGACGAGCTGTGCGCAGGGGCGGGGCTGAAGGTGGCGGAGCGCCGCTATTACAACGTCGTCTTCAAGGCGGTCGTGGAGGACCTCGGCCTGCGCCTCTTCGAGCAGTGGCGGAGACGGGGGCCGAAGGTAGAGGCCCACGTGCCACCCGAGCCCACGGCCCGCCGGGAAGAAAGCCGCCCCTCGGCCGCGCTGATGGGCGTGGCCCATGCCCTGACCTGGCTCCTCAAGCTCGACGTGGTCCTGTTCGGCGGCGTGCGCACGGGCCCGTTCTTCGGCCTGCTCGTGCCCCGCGAGCGCGCGTGAGGATCCTCTACGTGGCCACCGACCAGACGGTGCCGGGCGCCACCGGCGGGAGCGTGCACGTCCTCGAGGTGGCGCGCGGCCTGGCGCGGCGCGGCCACGAAGTGCACGTCGTGATCGCGGCGGACGGCGGCCCCCCGCGCGAGGTGGAGGCAGGTGTCGTCTGGCATCGGGTCGACTGGCGGCCGCGCCATCGGCTCTTCCGCTTCCGCGCGCGACCCGCAGTCGAGGCCATCGCGGACCAGGTGCGGCCGGCCGTGGTCATGGAGCGTTACTACAACTTCGGGGGCGAGGGCATCGGCACCGCCTCGCGACGAGGGATCCCCTCCCTCCTCGAAGTGAACTCGCCCGTCGTCGATCATCCCTATTCGGCCAAGCGCGCGCTCGATGCGGCCCTGATCGTGCGGCCGATGCGCCGCTATCGCGAGTCCCTGTGCCGGCAGGCGGCCGCCCTCGTCTCGCCCATCCCCGAGATCGTCCCCGCGTTCGCGCGCGGCAAGACGGAGACCGTGACCTGGGGCGCCAACGTCGACGCGTTCTCGCCCGACCGGCGGCGGGACGACTTCCGGCGCGCGCTGGGGGTTCCGGAGGGAGCCCTGGCCGTCGTGTTCACGGGCAGCTTCCGGCCCTGGCACGGCGTGCACGTGCTGGAAGCGGCGGCGCGGCGTCTCCGGCAGCGCGGTGATCTCTACTTCCTGCTCGTGGGCGGACCCCACGCCCGGCCGGGTGAGGGATATCGGGGACGGCGGCTGGGCAGCCGGCCGTACACGGAGATGCCCGAGATCGTCGCCGCCGGAGACATCGGCGTCGCGCCCTATGATCCGGCGCGTCTGCGCGCGCTCGCGCTCGGCTTCTACTGGTCCCCGCTCAAGATCTTCGAGTACATGGCGTCGGGTCTGCCCACGGTGACCATCCCCCGCCCGCCGCTCACGGAGATCGTGCGCGAGGGCCAGGAGGGGCTGCACGCCCGGGAAGGCGACCCGGTGGCGCTGGCCGACGCCGTGACGAAGATCGCGAGCGACGCCGCCTTGCGCCGACGGCTGGGCGCGAGCGCCCGCGTGCGCGTGGTCGAGCGCTATTCCTGGGCGTGCCACTGCGAGCAGCTCGAGCGCGTTCTGCTCCGGATCGCGGCATGAAGGTCGTGCTGGCCACGGAGGTCTACCCCCCCCGCGCGGGCGGAGCAGGATGGTCCACCCGGGCGCTCGCCCTCGGCCTCCGCGAGGCTGGCCACGAGGTCACCGTCCTCACCACGAGCCCCGGCGCGGAGGACCTCGAAGGCCTGCGTGTCCGGCGGTTGAGCGCACGCGGCCGGCGCCGCCTCTCCGTGCCGCGCGTCCTCGCGCGCGCGCTGGCCGGGGAGAAGGCGGACGCCATCCACGCCCAGCACTCGCTCTCCGCGCTGGGCGCGCTCGGCGGTCACAGGCCCGAGCGCGTGGCCGTCACCGTGCGCGACCACTGGCAGGTGTGCTTCTGGTCGACGCGGATCAGCCGCGGCGCGCTCTGCCCGGGCTGCGGCGTGGGGCCGATGACGCGGTGTCTCGACGGCCACCTGCCCGCGCCGGCTCCCCTCTCCTGGGGAGCGATCCCGTACATGCAGGGCGACCTCGCGCTCAAGCGCGCGGCCCTGCGTCGGGCGGGAGCGACCCTGGCCGTGAGCGGCGCCATCGCGGAGGAGCTGCGCGCGGCCGGCATCCCGCGCGTCCAGGTGATCCCGAACATCGT
>VAYK01000205.1 GCA_005884985.1 Actinomycetota bacterium
GAGGAGGTCTGGCGGCATCCCCGGTTCGCTACCTTCGCCACGATGACCAACCCGTTCCACGACGAGCCCCGCTACCTCACGGAGCTTCCGGAGGACCTGAAGCTAAAGCGCGCCGCGATCGCCCGCCGTCGGCGCTGGCGGCGCCGGCTCGCGCTCGGGGCCCTGGTCGCGGTCGTCGGGGCGGTCGTGGCGCTGGTCGTGACGGGCCTCGGAGGAGGCGAGGGCTCCAAGCAGGTGAAACCCGCAGCGAGCCAGACGGGGCCGCAGGCCGCGAACCCGGACAACACGGGCACGACCTTTCCGGCGGGCTGGAAGCCGCATCCGGGACCGGTCCCCGTTCTCGAGTACCACGCGATCCAGCCACCGGTCCCCGGTGCGGCGGAGCCCCAGCTGTTCGTTCCTCAGGCGGACTTCGAGGCCCAGATGGGCTGGTTGAACGATCACGGGTACGAGGGGGTGACGCTCGACCAGGTTGAGCAGGCCTGGTACCACAACGGCGAGTTGCCACCGAAGCCGATCGTGATCAGCTTCGATGACGGCTACCTGAGCCAGTACGTGGCCGCCTTCCCGGCTTTGAAGCGCTACCAGTGGCCGGGCGTGGTCAATCTGATTGCCCAGGGGTCCGACCTGCCCAATGGCGACGTCAAGAGGATGATCGGCGCCGGATGGGAGCTCGGCGCGCACACGATCACGCACGTCGACCTGACGACAGTCGACCCGGCGACCCTACAGCGCGAGGTGGCAGGCTCGCGCCAGATCCTGCGGCAGCGATTCGGAACTCCCGTGGACAACTTCGCCTACCCCTTCGGCCATTACGACAATACGGTGATCTCCGCCGTCCGCAATGCGGGCTACGTGGGCGCCCAGACCGAGATCCCGGGGGTCGCGGACGCGGCTCATCCCTACGTCATCGATCGGATCGAGATCCTGCTCTCCGACGGCCTTCCCGGCTTCATCTCGAAGCTCCAGTCCGCCGGGGCCGGATAGAGGGCCGCGGCGTGGAGTCGGCCGTTTAAGTTGCGCTGGCGTGAGCGAGATGGAGTCAAGTGGCTGGAGGCCGATCTTCCCGGCGCACGCGCGGCGTTCAGCGCCCGGCTCGGCGGTGTCAGCGAGGGCCCCTTCAAGAGCCTCAACCTCGGGCGCCTGACCGGGGATCGGGCCGAGGCGGTGCGCGAGAACCGTCACCGCCTGGCCGCCGCGGTCGCGATCGATCCGGAGCTCGTCCTGATCGGCAGGCAGGTACACGCCGCCGAGGTGGCCCGGCACGACGCGCCGACCGAGCCGCCGGCGTACGCGAACCCGGCTCCGGGCCTGCCGGAGGCCGATGGCCATGCCACCGCACGGGCCGACCTGGCGCCACTCGTGTTCGTCGCCGACTGCCTGCCGGTGGCGCTGGCGGGGCCCGGCGGCGTGGCGATGATCCACTGCGGCTGGCGCGGGCTGGCGGCGGGGATCGTGAAGCGCGGGGTGGAAGCGGTCGAGGCGCGAGCGGCGGCGGTCGGCCCCGGGATCGGTCCCTGCTGCTATGAGGTGGGTGACGAGGTGCTGGGCGCCTTCGAGCCGCTGGGGCCGGGCCTCGCCGAGCGCCGGATGCTCGACTTGCGCCTGGTGGCCAGGGGCTTGCTCCAGCGGGCCGGCGTCGAGTCGATCGAGGTCTCCGAGGCGTGCACGAGCTGTCAGCCGGAGCTCTTCTTCTCCCACCGACGCGATGGCGAACGAACGGGCCGCCAGGCCGGCCTGGTGTGGCTCGCGCAACCGCAACCCGCCGCCTCCGAGTCGGGCATGGACGCCAAGTGAGACGAGGAGGCGGCGGTTTGCTCGAGGCGGAGCGGGTTCGCGCCAACCTGGAGCGGATCCGCGAGCGAGCCGGTCCGCAGGTGGAGATCCTCGCCGCCACTAAGTACGTGGCGCCCGACGAGATGTGGGCCCTGGCGGACGGGGGGGTGACGCTGGTCGGCGAGAACCGGCTTCAGGACCTGGAGGTGAAGCGGCAGCGCTGGGGCGATGCGTTTGCCTGGGACTTCATCGGCAACCTTCAGAGCCGCAAGGTGAAGCAGATCCTTCCGCTGGTGAGGCTGATCCACTCCGTGGCCAGCGATTCCGTCCTGGCACAGCTCGGTCGCCACGGCGAGGCGGGGACGGAGGTCTTGGTGGAGGTGAACGTCGCGGGCGAGGAGACCAAGGGGGGCATCCGGCCGGCCGAGCTGGGCGAGTTCATCGCTCGCTGTCCGGTGCGGGTTGCCGGACTGATGACCATGCCGCCGTTCAGCACCGACCCGGAGGCGTCGCGTCCCTCGTTCGCGCGCCTCGCCGAGCTTGCCGCCGAGCACGAGCTCGATCGGTTGTCGATGGGCACCAGCCAGGACTGGGAGGTCGCAATCGAGGAGGGGGCGACCATCCTGCGGCTGGGCACCGCGCTTTACACGTAGGGCAAAGGGGTAGGGAGGGCCCGAGGTAGGCGTCGTTCGCGCGCCGGAGTCGTCACAATCCGTAGAGGAAAAGTTCCCGGAGAAGCGAACGTACGCTGAGCGATGGCCTTCCGCGACACATGGCACCGTGCACTGGTTTATTTCGGCCTCGCCGAGGACCCCGAGTACCAGGAGTCCGACCTGTACGAGCCCGACACGGGGACTCAGGGTGAGTACTACGACGCGCCCAGGTCGCGGGCGACAGTCAGCCCAATCCGCGAGCGTCGCCGCGCACGCGACGAGATCGACGAGATCTTCGCCGACGACGAGCCGGCAGGCGGCGGGCGCACGCGGATGCTGCGGCCGGTGGGCGGCAACGGAGGCGCCGACGTGCGCGTCCACCTGGTGACGCCGTACAGCTTCAACGACGCCCAGGAGGTCGCGGACAAGTTCAAGCAGGCCGTTCCGGTGATCCTCAACCTTCAGACCACCGACGCCGAGCTGGCGAAGCGGCTGATCGACTTTACCTCCGGCCTCACGTATGCGCTCGAGGGAGGCATGCAGAAGATCGCCGACAAGACGTTCCTGCTGACCCCGCGCAACGTGGAGGTATCGGCTGAGGAGAAGGCCCGCCTGATCGAGAAGGGCTTCTTCAACCAGTCCTGAGTAGCGCCGCCGGTTACGCTTCCCGGCGATGAAGGTTGGGTTTGCAGGCTCGGGGAACATGGCTGCGGCGATGGCGCGGGGCTGGGCCGCCGGCGAGGGCGGCCCGGAGGCGATGCTGTTCTCGGATGCCGGCTCGGGGCGAGCCGCATCGCTCGCCGAGGAGCTCGGGGGCGAGGCGCGCGCCAACCTTGCCGAGCTGGGGAGGGACTCGGACCTCGTCGTGCTCGCGGTGAAGCCGTCGGCGCTTCGGCAGGCGACCGAGGCGCTCGGGGGCGCCGCCCCCGCCGTGGTCTCGGTTGTGGGAGCCACGCCGCTCGCGCGGTTGAGCGAGGCCCTGCCGGACACGCCACTGGTTCGCGCCATGCCCAACCTCGCGGTCGAGGTGCGACGAGGCCTGATCTGCCACGCGCCGCCGCAGAACGCGCCCGACGAGCTCTCGCACGAGGTGCTGGCGCTGCTCGGACTGCTGGGCCGCACGGTGGAGATCGAGGAGGGGCTGCTCGACGCGGCCACCGCCGTGATGGGCTGCTCGCCCGCCTACTTCGCCCTGGTCGTGGAGGTGCTCGCCGATGCAGGGGCCCGCGAGGGTCTCGACGACGAGCTCTCGCGGGAGCTCGTCCTGGAGGCGCTGGCCGGCACCGCGCAGCTCTTGGAGATCCACCATCCGGCCTCCCTGCGCCGCGCGGTCGCCTCGCCGGGAGGCAGCACGGAGGCCGGGCTGGAGGAACTCGATCGGGGCGGCGCGACGAAGGCATTCGAGCGCGCCGTGCTGGCGTCGATGGAGCGGATGCGACCGTGATCGGTGCCGCGATCGGGCGCAACGACGTCGCCGACTACGTCGGGGCGCTGTTCCTCGTCTACCTGATCCTGATCTTCATCCGCGTGCTCCTGAGCTGGATCCCGCGCATGCCCTACAACCGCTACCTGCGCGCCGCCGTCGGCTTCGTCGAGGAGGTGACCGATCCTTATCTGAACGTCTTCCGGCGCTTCATGCCGCGGATTGGCGGGGGTGGCTTCGCGCTCGACCTGAGCCCGATCCTGGCGATCGTCCTGCTCTTGATCGCGCAGAGCGTGGTCGTCGGGCTGATTCGCGGTTGAGCTCGCCGCAGGTGAGTCGGGCGATCGCCGGTTGGCGCCGGGCGCTCGCAGTATGCGGCACGGTCGTCCTCGTCGACCAGGTGACGAAGGCGATCGTCGTCTCCTCGCTCGCCGTTGGCCAGCGGGAGAACCTCGTCCTCGGCTTCGACCTCACGAACACCACCAATCGGGGGCTGGCGTTCGGGATCGGTCACGGGCAGGGATTCGTGCTCGCGGTGACGATCGTCGCGCTGGGGCTGGTCCTGGTCTGGTTCGCCACCGACCCGGGACGGCCGGACCTGTGGCTCGCCGTCGGCCTGCTCGTGGGCGGCGCGCTGGGCAACCTCGCCGACCGGGTGCGCGCCGATGCCGTGACCGATTTCATCGACCCTCCACTGTGGCCCGCCTTCAACCTCGCCGACGTGGCGATCACCTTGGGAGCGCTGGGGCTGGTGCTCGTCTCCCTGGGCATGACCGACGAGGGGGATCGATCGGCGGGGCCTGGCTAATGGCCCCCGAGCCACGCATCGTCCACGCGGACGAGTGGCTGGCGGTGATCGAGAAGCCCCCCGGCCTGGTCGTCCATGCGGCTCCGGGCCACCGGGGCCCGACGCTCGTGGACCTGCTGGGCGATCTGCTTGCGGGGGGCGAGGATCCGCGGCGGCCCGGGATCGTTCATCGCCTCGACAAGGACACCTCCGGGTTGATGGTGGTCGCGCGTGACGACGAGGCGCATCGGAGGCTGGGCTCCCTGATCAAGGCGCGGCAGGTGCGACGCTCCTATCTGGCGCTCGTCGAGGGCCACCCGCGCTCGCGAACCGGGACGATCGACGCCCCGCTGGGGCGCGACTACCGGGCCCCCGAGCGCCGGGCGGTCGGCGGCCGGGCGCCGCGCGCGGCGCGCACGCATTTCAGGGTCCTCGAGCTGCTGCCCGAGGACGCCCTGGTCGAGGCAAGCCTCGAGACCGGGCGTACGCACCAGGTCCGCGCCCACTTCGCGGCAATTGGCCATCCGGTGGCGGGCGACCCGCGTTACGGGCATGCGGGCCGGCACGGCCTCGGCCGCCAGTTCCTGCACAGCGCCGAGCTCGGCTTCCGGCACCCGTTCACCGATCAGGAGCTGGAGTTTGAGTCAGCGCTTGCGGGCGACCTCGCCGACGCGTTGGCCCGAGCGCGAGAAGCCTAGAGGTCGTGGATGACTAATATCCCCGGCCGACCCGTAACCGATCCCTGGAGGAAGGCTCGGGGCCCTGCCCGGCGCAAGATCTGACGCCGGGTCCCCGCGGCGCCACCAGGAAGAGCACGCACGAACCGAGACAAGGGAGCCTCATGTCCGAGCCTGGAATCAAGGAGTTGCTGGAGGCCGGTCTTCACTTCGGCCATCAGACGCGGCGTTGGGACCCGCGCATGCGCCCGTACATCTTCGGGGAGCGCGACGGGATCCACATCATCGACCTGCTGCAGACCGAGCATCTGCTCGCCGAGGCGCAGCGCTTTGCCGCCGACGTGGCGAGCAAAGGGGGGACAATTCTCTTCGTCGGCACCAAGAAGCAGGCCCGCGATGCGGTCAAGGAGTGGGCCGAGCGCTGCGACATGCCCTACGTCAACCAGCGCTGGCTCGGGGGGCTGTTGACCAACTTCCACACGATGTCGGCCCGGATCGAGCGCCTGCACGAGCTGACCGCCCTACGGGAGGAGGGCCAGCTCGGCCTGCTGCCCACCAAGGAGCGCATGGCCCGCGAGGCCGAGCTCGAGAAGCTCGAGTACAACCTCGGGGGCGTGCGCGGGATGAAGCGCCTGCCGCAGGCGGCGCTGATCATCGATCTGAAGACGGAGATGATCGCGGTGCGCGAGGCCGAGCGCCTGCGAATTCCGATTATCGGCCTGGTCGATTCGAACGTGGACCCTGTGTCGATCGAGTACCCCATCCCCGGGAACGACGACTCAATCCGCTCGTGCAAGCTCGTGATCAGCACGATCGGCGAGGCCGTCTACGAGGCCGCGCAGTCCTGGCGCCAGGCCGAGGCCAGGCGCCGAGCGGAGGAAGAGAACCGCCGCCGTCTCGAGGAGGAAGAGCGCCAGCGGGTAGAGGCCGAGGAGCGCGCCCGCAAGGAGGCGGAGGAGGCGGCCGCCGCTGCCGCCGAGGGGGGCGTGGGAGCCGGCGAGTCGCAAGCCGGCGAGACGGGGCGGGGGGCGAGTGCATGAGCGACGGAGTTGATGCTGGCGCGGAGCCGGACGGCGACGCGATAGGCCGCTGGCGTTGATGTCGTCCTCCGCCACCGACGTCAAGGCGCTCCGGGAGCGAACCGGGGCGGGGATCATGGACTGCAAGGCCGCCCTCGCCGAGGCGGGCGGGGACATGGAGAAGGCGATCGAGATCCTCCGCATCAAAGGGCAGGCGTCGGCCGCCAAGCGCAGCGGCCGAGCGACCAGCGAGGGCATCGTCACCTCCTACATCCACGCGACGGGCAGGGTCGGCGTCCTGGTCGAGGTCCAGTGCGAAACCGACTTCGTGGCCCGCAGCGACGACTTCCAGGAGTTCGCGCGCGAGGTCGCGATACACATCGCCGGCGCCCCATCGCCGCCGGTCCACGTGTCGGCCGAGGAGATCCCCGACGATGCTCGCGACGCCGAGCGCTCCGTGTTCGAGGCGAGGGCGCGCGAGGAGGACAAGCCAGACGACGTGGTCGCCCGGATCGTCGACGGCCAGCTGGACAAGTGGGCAAAGGAGGTGGCGCTGCTCGAGCAGGAGCACGTGCGCTCCGACCGCTACGAGGGCAAGACGATCGAGGATCTTCGGGCCGAGCTTGCGGCGAAGACGGGTGAGAACGTGCGCATCGCCCGCTTCGCCCGCTTCGAGGTGGGACGGGAGTAGGGAACTCCCTGCGCTTCGTCGCCAGCGTCAACAGCTTTAGGCTTGCGTTTGCACGATGGCTGAGGCAAGGTTCAAGCGCGTTCTCCTAAAGCTCTCGGGTGAGGCTCTGCTGGGCTCCCGGGAGTACGGCACCGACGCCGACCGGGTGGAGCGGATCGCCATGCAGATCCACGAGGTCTCCCTCCGGGGGGTCGAAATGGCTCTGGTCGTCGGGGCCGGGAACATCTACCGTGGCCTCGCGGGGGCGGCACGCGGCATGGACCGGGCGACTGCGGACTACATGGGGATGCTCGCCACGGTGCTGAACGCGCTGATGCTCCAGGACGCGCTCGAGAAGCGGGGCACACACACGCGGGTGCTGTCGGCGATTCAGGTCACCGAGGTCGCGGAGCCGTACATCCGCCGCCGCGCGATCCGCCACCTCGAGAAGGGGAGGATCGTGATCTTCGCCGCCGGCACAGGGAACCCGTTCTTCACCACGGACACGGCGGCGGCGCTGCGCGCCCTGGAGATCCACGCCGAGGCGATCCTGATGGCCAAGCACGGCGTCGAGGGCGTCTATGACGCCGACCCCTCCGAGGTCCCAGACGCCAAGTTCCTGCCCGAGATCACCCACCGCCAGGCGATCGAGCGGGGGCTGCGGGTGATGGACTCGACCGCGCTGTCTCTGTGCATGGACAACGCCCTGCCGATCTACGTCTTCAACCTGGCCGACGTGCGCAACATAGATAGGATCGTCTCCGGGGAGCGTGTGGGCACCCTGGTGTCGTCCGACGGGGCGCTGACCAGGGTGGCAAGCGACGAAGAGGCTCAAGAGAGACGATGAGCGAGTTCACCGATGAGCTGCTCGCCGACGCGAAGGAGCGGATGGCCAAGTCCGTCGAGTCCTGCAGCCACGAGCTCGCCACCGTGCGTACCGGCCGCGCCTCCCCGCACCTGCTCGACCGCGTGGTCGTCGACTACTACGACATCGAGACGCCGCTGCGACAGCTCTCCCAGATCGCGGCCACCGACGCCCGCCTGCTCACCCTGACGCCCTACGACAAGAACGCGATCAAGACGATCGAGAAGGCGATCCTCGAGTCCGACCTCGGGCTCACTCCCTCCAACGACGGCAACGTCATCCGGCTCCAGATCCCGGAGCTCAACGAGGAGCGGCGCCGCGACCTGGTGAAGGTCGTCCACAACGTGGCGGAGGAGAGCCGGGTCGCCGTGCGCAACATCCGGCGCGACGTCATGCACGATCTGCGCGAGCTGAAGAAGGAGGGTGAGATCGGCGAGGACGACGAGCGCCGGGCCGAGGCGGACCTCCAGAAGCGCACCGACGGCGCGATCGAGGAGATCGAGGCGCTACTGAAGGCCAAAGAGGAAGAGATCCTCGAGGTATAGGCCGCGGCCTAGTGCCAGCGCGCTACGTAGCCATAATCACCGACGGCAACGGCCGCTGGGCGCAGAGGCGCGGCCTGCAGCCGATCGAGGGCCACCAGGCCGGCGCCGACGTGGTCAAGGAGCGACTGCGCGACGCGGTCGACTTCGGCGTCGAGGAGCTGACCGTGTTCTCGTTCTCGACCGAGAACTGGTCGCGTCCGCGGGGCGAGGTCGAGGGCCTGATGCGGATGTTTCGCGAGCGGATCGACCGCGAGACGCCGGAGCTCCACGACGAGGGTGTGCGGATGCGATTCATCGGTCGCCGGGACGGAATCGACCCCGGGCTGGTCGAGCGCATGCAGTGGGCGGAGAAGCTGACCGCGGCCAACGATCGGATCAACTTCTTCGTCGCCTTCAACTACGGCGGGCGCTCCGAGATCCTCGATGCCGCCAAGCTCTTTGAGGGTGGGGGAGAGGATGACTTCCGCACCGGGCTCTATGCGCCAGAGATGCACGACCCGGACCTCCTGATCCGGACCAGCGGCGAGCTGCGGATCTCCAACTACCTGCTGTGGCAGTGCGCATATTCGGAGCTCGTCTTCCGAGACGAGCTGTGGCCCGACTTCAGCCGCGAGGCATTCAAAGAGTCGCTGGAGGAGTTCGAGGCGCGCAGGCGCCGGTTCGGAGCACGCTAGCGCCCGCGGCCGAAGTCCTGCCGTTAAGGTCACGCTCCACGATGGACTTTCCGCCCCGTCCGCCGCGGCAGGGCCCCGTCGAGCGAGGCGCGCCGCCGGAGCGGCCGCCGCGACGGGGCGCCTCGCGGCGCCCGGCGCGCCGGCCGGCCGCGGAGCCGCCCGCACAGCCCAGGCGAAGACGCCCGACAGCGGAGACCACGTCCCGGATCGGGGTGGCCGTGCCGTGGATCGCGCTGGCGATCTTCATCATCGCCGTGGGAGGCATCCCGTTCGCGCTGGCGATGATCGGCTTCGCCGTGATCGGCCTTGGGGAGCTGTTCCGGATGACGCGCCGGTTTCGCCCCATGGTCCCGATCGCCTGCGCCGCGGCCGTGGCGATGGTGGTCGCCGCCTACTACGGCACCCAGTTCCAGATCGTGCTCGTCGGCGTCGCGGTGTTTCCCCTTATGTTCGCGTTCGCGCTGACCCGCGGCCCGCAACGGGGGGTCACCCACTCGATGGCGATCACCTTGTTCGGGATCGCCTGGATCGGGGTCCCGTTCGCACACGCCGTGCTGCTGCGCCAGCTGCCGGTGCACGGCGGCGCGCTGGTGATCGATGTGCTGGTTGGCACCTTCCTCACCGACACCTCCGCCTACGCCGGCGGGCGCCTGTTCGGCCGCCGAAGGCTGGCCCCCAGCCTGTCCCCGAACAAGACCGTCGAAGGCCTCGTATTCGGCTTGGTCGGCGGCACGATGGGGTTCTGGGTCGCGGGCCTTTACCAGGATTGGTTGTCCGGGATCGACGCCCTGGTCATGGGCATGTGCATCGCCGCCGTGGCCCCGGTCGGCGACCTGTTCGAGTCGATGGTCAAGCGCGATCTCCAGATCAAGGACACCGGCCGCGCCTTCGGCCCCCACGGCGGCCTCCTGGACCGCCTCGACGCGGTCCTGTTCACGATCGTCGTCGGCTACTACCTGGCGGTGGCCTTCGTGTACTGAGCGGTTCTCGATCGGTCCCGTGAGCTAGGCGGTCAGGGCCTCTCGAACGAAATCGAGGTCGGCCTGCATGTCGGCGGCCGTTCCCGGCGTCTCACAGACCACCGAGGCCTTCGCCGCGCGGATCATCTCCCGCAGCGGGTCGAGCCCGATCGTGCCTTTGCCGAGGTTCGCGTGGCGATCGGCGCCCGTGCCCGGCGGATCGCGGGAGTCGTTGGCATGCAGGAGGTCGATCGTGCCGACGATCTCGAGCACCCGATCCACGGCCCCAGAGAGATCTTCGCCGGCCGCGTGGGCGTGGCACGTGTCGAAGCAGAAGCCGATCTTCACCTCGGTTTCGGCCGCGGACACGGCGTCCCAGAGTCGGGCGAGCGCGTCGAAT
>VAYK01000206.1 GCA_005884985.1 Actinomycetota bacterium
CTCGGCGTGGCACTGGTCGGCGTGCTCCTGGTGCTACCGGCCGCCCTGGTCTGGTCCGAGGGCGGATTCGAGCCGCTGGCGGCGCGGCTGCGCCGCCGCGGCCGGCCCGCGCCCGCCGATGCCGGCTGACACCCCGTCTCGCCCGGGGAGGCGCTACTCGACCTTCGTCGGGGTCGCCTTCCTGATCCTGATCGCCGTCGCCACCTTGAACACGATCCGCACCCAGGGAGGCGGGACGCTCGGAGCCAGCAAGGACGAGCGTGGCATGGCGCTGCCGGAGTTCGCGGTGCCGAACGCCCGGACCGGTCCCCTGAACAAAGACGCGAACATCGCCCAGGACGATTGCTCGACCTCGGAGAATCCCTGCCCCACCGGCGCCCGGCTGCCCGCGGCCTGCGAGATCCCGGTGAGCGGCGCGATCCGTGTCTGCGACCTCTTCGACCGCCCGCTGGTGATCTCGTTCTGGTTCACGCGCGGCGCCGACTGTCTGCCCACCCAGGACGCCGTCGACCGGGTCGCGTCCCGTTACCGTAGCCGCGTGAACTTCCTCTCGCTCGACGTCCGGGACGACCCCAGCACGGTGCGCCAGATCGTCTCCGAGCGGGGCTGGAAGATCCCGGTCGGCTACGACCGCGACGGCGCGGTCAGCGATCTGTACCGCGTTGGCGTCTGCCCGACGGTCGCCTTCGCCTACCCGGGCGGCATCCTCGACTTCGCGAAGATCGGCGCCGACCAGCTCTCTGCGCCGCAGCTCGCCGGCGACGTCAAGCGCCTGCTCCGCCAGTCTCGCGAGCGCGCGCACGAAGAACGCTGATGAGGGAGGAGGCCGCCACCGAGGCGGGCTGGGTCGCGCCTGAGCTGCGCGAGGAGTTCCCCGGGCTCGCCCTGCGCTACCTCTCGGTCGACGGCGGCTCCGCGCGCACTCCGCGCCATGTGAAGGGCCGTCTGGCTGACCTCTCGAACAGGTTCTCGGGCCCCCAGGCGATCAATCTTCGCCACCAGCCGATCCCCTGGGCGTACCGCGTCTTCTACCGCCACATCGGGCTCGATCCCGACGAGCAGCCGACCCCGGTCGAGGCGGTCGCCTTGGAGCGCGTGAAGCGCGGCGGATTCATCAGCCGAAGCCTGCTCGATGATGCGCTGACGATTGCGATCATCGAGTCGGGAGTGGCCCTGCGCGCCTTCGACGCGGGGCGCGCCGAGGGCCGCCTCGGGATTCGCCAGAGCGAGCCCGGCGAAGGTCTCGAGGGACGCCCGGGCGAGCTGCCGCAGGGCACGCTCGTGATCGCCGACGAGGCGAGGCCCCTGGGACTGCTGTTCGGGGCAATCGCTGCCGGCCGTGGCGTGCGGCCACGCACCACTCGAACGATTCTCACGGCCGTGCAGGTGAAGGGCGTGCCCGACATCGCCGTCGAGGAGGCGATCTGGCTCGCCGCCGACGTGCTACGGAGCTAGACGCGCGGCTAGAATAGGCGCGACGTCGATTCCGGGCGAAGGAGACCCTCGTGCCCGAGGAAGTGCTGGAGATCGAGGCGGGCGATTCGTCGCTTCAGCCGATTGAGGCTCTGGACGCCCTGCTCGGCGGGGCGGGACGTGTCGACCTCCTCACCGAGCGTCGCGCCCGCCACGACCTTCGCCGCCAGATCGCCCTGCTCGAGAGGCGGCTGGGCGAGTTGTTTACCTCCGCCTTCCCCCGTCAGGGGATCGACTGGAGGGTCGGCGCGCTTGGCGGGCCTCGGGTGCTCGGGGTCGCCGAGCTGGAGCGGGTGCGCGACGCACTCGCCACCAGGCTGCACGAGGCGCGGGCCGAGGTCGGTCGGCGGGGCGAGATCGAGGCGCAGAACCGCGGCATGGTCGAGGCGATGATCGCCGAGCCCGAGCGTTACCGGTGGGTCCTGGTGTCAAACGAGGACGTCGGCGAGCCCGGCTGCCGCCACTGGCACTCCCGGCCTCGCTGGGGCATCCTGGGGATGCTGATGGGCTGGTGGCGCGTCAAGCTGTCCTCGGGCTGCCCGTTAGCCAGGGGGCTTCGGCTCCTCCAAACCGGCACGTGGCCCGCGAAGCGGGACACGTTGCGGCCTCCTCAATCGATCGTCTCGCTGACGTTGGCTTGACCTACGCTCGGATCGCCGATGAATTAGCGCCGCAGGCGCGGTGCGAGCGGGCAACGCGCGTGAGATCGGCCGACCTGCTTGGTTTTCGGGGCCGATGAGCCGCAAGCGCCGCAAGCGCCGTCCGCGTGCCGCCCCCGCGAAGACGCCGGCGGCCGAGCTGGAAGCCGCGAAGCCCTCGCCCGTCGCCCGCAGGCGTCGCCCACCGGCGCTCGACGAGCGACCCCCGGCGCCGTGGGGCTCCTTTCCGCTGGTCGAGCTGGTCGTCCTGGTCGCGATCGTGATGCTCGTCGGCGGGCTCGTCATCCGGGGCGGGCGGGGCCCGGTGATGATCGTGGTCGGGCTGGTGCTCGGCGCCCTGGCCGGGATCGAGCTATCGATTCGAGAGCACTTCGCGGGCTACCGCTCGCACACGCTGCTGCTCTCGGGCGCGACAGGGGTCGCCGTGCTCGTGGCGCTTGCGTCACTCACTCCCTCGCTCTGGTTTCCGTTCGCGCTCGTCGTCGCCGTCGCGGCTTTCGCTTTCGCTGCCTGGGGCCTGACCCGAGCCTTCAGGCGGCGTTCCGGGCAGGCGTTCAAGGTGCGCTGAGCGGCCCTTACGCCCATCGTGGGCGGCTCAGCTAGCGCCGGCGTCGTGCCTTGGCCTCGAGCTCTGCGGCCAGCACCCCCCGCTGGCGCTCCGTCAGCCGTCCCAACTCGCGATTCTCGTTCAGCGCCAGGGACGAGAGGAATTTCCGGGCCCGGGCGCGGCCCCAGCGGCGCTGGCTGCGCAGCAGCTCGCCGATGGTCATCGTGGCGACCTCCCACGGGCAAGTTTGAACCACCTTGACCACATCGACGTGGCCGGCCAAGATGGCACGCTTAAGGGACGCCCGGGCGAGCCGGACACGGTTGGCGTGTGCGAGGGCCTCCATGTGCTGGGGCGCGGAGACAACCGTTGAGGCAGCTGACATCGTCACTCCTTCCACCGAGCGTACTCGAGTTCTTCCGGGGGTTCCGTCCTTGGCTCTCCCCTACGCCAGCGGGCTGAATTGGACGGAACGAACACCTATCTCGTTTCGACCGCCTCCTGCCCCGAGGCGCATCCGGCGTGCGCCACAAACTAAGCCAGCGCGCCGGTGGGCGTCAACTCCGCACCCGCCTCGCCGCCCGAGTCGTCCGCTAAGAGCAAGCTTTTCTTGCTCAGTTTCTCCTTGTCCGAAAATGGACAAGGAGAAACTACCCATCGCGGGGGAGGTCGGGGAACTCTTGGATCACCTCGGCGAAGATCTCCAACGCCCGATCGAGGTGGTCGCGCTCGTGGGTCGCCATCAGGCTGGTGCGGAGGAGGGCGCCGCCGGGCGGGACCGCGGGGTGAAGCGCCACGTTGGTGTACACGCCGGCCTCGAACAGCGCCTTCCAGAGGAGCGCCGCCTGCCAGTCTTCGCCGACCATGACCGGAACGACCGGGGTGATCGCCGCCGAGCCGTCCGGGAGGCGGCCGGGCTCCACGACCCTGAGGCCGAGCTCGCGGAAGCCTCGGCGCAGGTAGTCGGCGTTGTCGAGCAGTCGCGCGAATAGCGGCCCTCCCTCGCGACGGCAGATGCGGACCGCTTCCAACGCCGCCCCGAGCGCCGCGGGGACCGCCGCCGCCGTGAACACGAAGGCCCGTGCCGAGATCCGCAGGTACTCGACCACGTCGGCCGGACCCGCGACGAAGCCGCCGCAGGAGGCGAGGCTCTTCGAGAACGTGCCCATTCGCAGGTCGACTCGATCCTCGAGCCGGTAGAGCTCCGAGACACCGGCGCCCCGCTCGCCCAGGACGCCGACCGCGTGGGCCTCGTCGACCATCAGCCGGGCATCGTGGCGTTCGGTGCGCTCGACGATCTCCGGCAGCGGGCACACGTCTCCCTCCATCGAGAAGACGCCGTCCACCACCACGAGCACACCACCCCCATCGGCGTTCGCGCGCTCCAGCATCTTGGAGAGCTTCTCCATCTGGTTGTGGCGGAACGGGCGCAGCTTTGCTCCGGAGAGGCGGCAGCCGTCGAGGATCGAGGCGTGATCGCCCGCGTCGCAGATGACGGTGTCGCCGGGTTCGAGGATCGTCCCGATCGTGCCCAGGTTGGCCTGATAGCCGGTGGTGAAGACAATCGCGTCCTCGGTGCCCATCCACTCGGCGATCTCCCGTTCGAGCTCGACATGCAGCGGGATTGTCCCGTTCAGGAGCCGCGAGCCGGTGAGCGCGGTGCCGTAGCGGTCGAGCGCGTCGCGTGCCGCGGCCTTCACCCTGGGGTCTCCAGTGAGGCCGAGGTAGTTGTTGGAGCCGAGCATGATCGTCTCGCGCCCTTCCATCTGGACCACCGGGCCCGCCTCCGAGGTCATGAGGCGGAAATAGGGAAGGACATCGCCCTCCCTGGCGGCGTCGAGCAGTTCCTTGCGATCGTGGCTACGCGCCTTGTCGAACACGTCGACGGGCGCTCGAGTCGTCTCGGTCATGGGGAAAGTCTTCCATGCCGTTGCCATAAAGTGACGCCTGGCATGGGCTCGCTCAACGTCCGCCCGGTTCAAAGCCGCCGCGACCTGAACGCCTTCATCAAGCTGCCGTTCCGGCTGCATCGCGGCACTCCCTGGGTGCCGCCCCTGATCATGGAGCGGCGCGAGTTCCTCAACCGCGACAAGAACCCTTTCTTCGAGCACGCGGAGGCGGAGTACTTCCTCGCCGAGCGCGACGGCGCCCTCGTCGGTCGCATCACCGCCCAGGTCGACGAGCGCTGGACCCAGTTCCAGGGCGGCAATGACGGCATGTTCGGGTTCTTCGAGTCGGTCAACGACCCCGAGGTCGGGCGCGCTCTGATCGAGACCGCGACAGAGTGGGTGCGCGCCCGGGGCAGGGATCGGATGCTCGGCCCGATGGACTTCACCACCAACGACGAGTGGGGCGTGTTGATCGAGGTCTACGAGCCCGAGCCGCTGGTCTTCGAGCCGTGGCACCCGCCGTACTACAGGGAGCTGCTCGAGGGGCTGGGCATGACCAAGGCGATGGACCTCTGGATGTGGCGGCTGGCGATGGGGGAGCTCAAGCAGGGCGACCAATTCCACGATTTCATCCACCGCTCTGCGCGGGAGTCGGCCACCGAGCACGGCGTGGTCGTCCGCCAGATGAGCAAGCGCGATCTGGAGGCCGAGGTCACCCGGTTCATGGACGTCTATAACGAGGCCTGGGGGCACAACTGGGGCTTCGTACCGATCACCGAGGCCGAGGTTCGCTTCCAGGCCAAGAACCTGAAGCCGATCCTGGACGAGAACTGGGCGATGATCGCCGAGCGCGACGGAGAGGTGGTCGGCGCCGCCCTCTCGCTGCCCGACATCAACCAGGTGCTCGCGAAGATGAACGGCCGGCTGCTGCCGCTCGGCTGGTTGCGCTTCCTCGCCGGCCGGTCCAAGATCGACCGGATCCGGGTCTTCGCGCTCGGCGTCAAGCCCCGCTACCAGCACCTGGGCGTCGCCGCGGCGCTCTACGTCCGGCACATCGAGGTCGCGGCGCGCGTGCGGCAGAAGTGGGGGGAGATGGGCTGGATCCTCGAGGTCAACGAGCCGATGAACCGTGCCATGGAGGGGATGGGCGGCACCGTGACCAAGCGCTACCGACTGTACGAGCTGCCGCTGTCGACCGCCTAGAGCTTCCGCAAACTGCGCAAATCGCGACCGGTTGACGGCGGAACCCGGCTATAGACTGGCGCGCATGGAGGAAGTCCTGCTCGAGGCCCAGGCGGTCGAGGAGCCCGCGGCCGAAGAGGGCGTGGAGCTCGAGGAGCCCAGCCGGCTCCCGGAGCCTTCGCGCCGCACCGACGTCGAGGCCTGGCGCGGTGAGGTGAGGACCGCCGCGATCGCCGCGGCCGGCGGCCTCGTCGCGGGTGCCGCCACGGTCGCCGCGGTGCGCGCCGTGCGTTCGAGCAGCGCGCCGCGCCGTCAGCGGCCGCGGCGGCTGCTTCGCCGGCGGCAGGATCCTCCGAGGATCATCGCCAGCCGGTCGTTCATGGTCGACGTCCACCTCCTCGGCAACCGCTAGCCGCATGCCCGGGGGTGCGCGGCCGGCGCCCGCCGGCGCCGGTCTCGAGGTCGAGGTGCGGCCGCCGTGGCCCTACCGCCTGCCGGCGAGCGGTGGCGGCGACGCCGTCATGCGCGTGCGCCGCGGCATCGTCACTCGCCTGCTCCACGTCTCAGAGCAGCCGGTCGTCGTCCGGGCCTGGCAACGCCGCGACGGGAACGTGGTCTTCCATGCGGCTCCTCCCGCGGGTAGGGATCGCTCGGAGATCGCGATCGAGCGGATGCGGTTCGCGCTCGGAGTCGACGACGACTACCGTCAGCTCTACGACAGATTTCGGGGCGATCGCTTGCTCGGGGTCGATCACCAAGCAGCTGATCGAATCGTCGCGGGCGGCCGAGATCCAGCGGCGCCTGGTCTTTCGCTGGGGTACCCGGTGCGAGGGCCCGGATTCCTTGACGCTACGCGACGTTCCGAGCGCCGGGCTGCTCGCGCGCCGGGCCCCGGCCGAGCTGGCCGCAGTGGATCTGGCGCCGGCCCGCGCCCTCGCCCTGATCCGCGCCGCGCGCGAGGTCGCTGCGGGCCGCGTCAACCCCGGCGACCCCGCCGGCGACCGGCGCCTGCTGGCGATCCGCGAGATCGGTCCCTGGACGGTCCAGTGCCTCGGCCTCTACGGCCGCGGCGAGCCCGACGCGCTGCCCGCGGGCGACCTCGGGTTCATCAAGCTGGTCGGCGGGCTCGGCGGGCTCGGCAGGCGCGCGACCGTCGATGAGGTCGAGGAGTTCTTTGCCCCCTACGCGCCCTACCGAGGCCTTGCCGGCTCCTTCGTCCTCGCCGCCTACCACAAGGCGATCGCCACCGGAGCGCCGCTTCGGCTAGCAGCCTGACGCCCTAAGAGGCTGCCTCAAAACCCCCGTGCGCACGTCTGGAGGCGGCGGATCTGCGCGGATGCTGCGTCCTCGGTCGGCGCAATAGCGCACGGCTATTGCACGTTCGCACGCAGTGCGCAGCGTCGCTGCGTCCTTGCCCCGCTTGATCCGGCGCTCGCCAGCCGCACACTCGGGTTATGAGACAACCTCTAGGGGATCTTGCCGGGCAGCAGGTCGTTGGTGAGCACGTCGCCGGTGCTCGGCAGGGCCTTGATCAGGCCGTGGTCGGCGAAGAACTGGGCGAAGCGCTGCCACTGCCTGGGGTCCATGTAGCCGTAGGGCCGCTTCCCGGCTCTCGGCAGCAAAAGGGGGAGCGTCTTTCGCACCTCGGCGGCGGTGAACTTGGGGCTCAGGCCCTTGCCGGCGTTGAGTACGGCCTTCGTCGCAGAGGTCGGGTCGGTGACGGCCGCCTTCGTGCCGCGCTCGAGCGCGGCGATGAACAGCCGGACGTTCTGGGTCTCGTCGTTGAGGTGATCCGAGTTTGCGACCAGCACCAGCTCGTCGTAGGTGGGGATGCCGAGCCTGCCGACCGGGATCACGGTGGGTACCTTGCCACGCAGCCTCAGATCCACGCCCTCGACGTTGAGGAAGCCGCCGAGCATCGCGTCGGCGCGACCGGAGAGGATCGCCGGCAGCAGCCCCTGCTGGACGTTGACCACGTTGACGTCGTGTGTGCTCAGGCCGGAGCGCTCGAGGATCGTCTGCAGGTACGCCGCCTGGTAGGGGATGCCGGCGGTGGCGATCGTCTTGCCGCGCAGGTCCTTGACGTCGCGTATCCCCGATCCCTTGAGCCAGATCAGGGACGTCAGGGGCGTGGGCACGACGGCGGCGACGGCCTTCACCGGCAGGCCCTGGTCATGGGCGAGGAGCACCTCGGGCTCGTAAGAGATCGCGAGGTCCACCCGGCCGGCCGCAACCTCCTTGATCGGCGCCGATGGGTCCGAGGGAACCTGCGGATGGACGTCGAGGCCCGCGTCGCGGAAGTAGCCGCGGTCGATCGCCTCGTAGAGACCGGCGTGGTCCGCGTTCACGTAGAAGTCGAGGGCGACGTCGAAGGGCTGCGGATTGCCGGGGCTGACGTCCTCCGACTTCTCGCCGCAGCCGGCGGCAAGCGCCGCTACGGCGACCACCAGGGCGAGCGTCGCGGTCCTCAACCCCCGGCCCCCTTCGGGCCCCACCAGGCGATCCTTCGCTCCAGCGCGGCGAGCAGCGCGAAGAGGACGATCGCCAGTGCCGAGAGCACGACGACGGCGGCGAAGGTCCGAGCCGTCTGGAGCTGGGCCGAGGCCTCCTGGATCAGGTGACCGAGACCCGAGCTGGAACCGGCCCACTCGCCGAATACGGCGCCGATCACGGCGACGGCGACGGCGATCTTGGCACCGCTGAAGAAGTAGGGCAGCGCGGTGGGGCCCTCGACGCGCCGAAGGGTCTGCCAGCGGCTGGCGTCGAGCGTGCGCATCATCTTGACCAGATCCGGGTCGACGGAGCCGAGTCCGTCCAGTGTGTTGACGGTTATCGGGAAGAAGCAGATCAGGGCGATGATCGCCAGCTTTGGGCCGATCCCGAACCCGAGCCAGACGACCAGGATCGGTGCGACGACGACGATCGGCACCGTCTGGGAAGCGACCAGCAGCGGGTAGAAGGCGCGTCTGGAGGTTGGCGACAGGTGGAGGACGATCGCGAAGGTGACGCCGGCGGCCACCGAGAGAGCGAAGCCGGCGAGCACCTCCTGGAGGGTGACCCAGGCGTTGTCGGTAAGCAACCCCCGGTCCTGCCAGAGCGCCTGCGCGATGTCGCTCGGGGCCGGCACGAGGAAGGGCTCGAGGTGGAGCGCATTGGCGATCACGTCGAGGCGCGCCGCCAGCTCCCAGGCGCCGAGCAGGGCAACCACGATCGCAAGCGGCGGCAGCCAGCGCCTCACACCAATTG
>VAYK01000043.1:0-5413 GCA_005884985.1 Actinomycetota bacterium
TCAGCGATCCTCCGAGCAGGGACAGCACGCCGAGCGCGATCGCGACCGCGCCAAGCGCCGGCACGAGCGGCCACAGCCTCAGCAGCCTGGGCCGCAGCGTGGACAGCACGAGCAGCGAAGCGGCGGCCAGAATCACGGCTGCGAGCAGCGGCGGCCACAGCGAGTCCTTCATGGAGGACGCCACCGCCTCGCTCGCGACCGGGTCGCCGGACACCAGATAGCTCCCGCGCTTGAGGCGGAACGCCGGGCTCGCCGCCGCCTGGCGCACGAGAGAGATCGCGTGCCTGCGTTGCGAGTCGCTGAGACCGGGGCGCAGCCGTGCCTGGATCAGGGCCGTCTCGTTGCTCGGAAACAGGTACGCGAAGCGAGGCTTGGGCGTGTCGAAGCCGAGCGAAGGCTCGAACACGAGCTTCGACACGAACCCCGGGTCGTTGAGCTGCGGCATTCGCGAAAGCCCATACCTGAGCGCGAGGCCGAGCGTGTTCTGGTAGGACTGCGCGAGCGAGAGCGTGCGCGCCTGGCGGGCCAGCTGCGCCTGCTCGGCCGCCGACCTTCCCTGCGCGGCCGCCACCTTGCGAGCGGCCTGCGCCGCACGCTCGGCATTCGCCACCGCGCTGGCGCGCTGGGCGCCGAGCCTGGACCTGACCTCGCGCGCCGACTCGTTGATGAAGGTGCCGGGGCCGTACACGACGTAGACCGGCTTCGTGCGGGCAAGCTCTGCGCAGGCGGGCGCGGGCGCTCTGGCGCCCCTGGGCAGGTTGCCCGACAGGCAGCCCTCGAGCCCCAGCATGCGGGCCAGGTCCTCCGTCAGCAGCAGCGCCGGCAGGCCGCCCTGCGCGGGCGAGCCCTTCACGAGAACCTGAACCGGCTCCTCCCCGAACTGCCGGTGGAAGCTGTCGGTCGCCCTGCCGGCGGGAGTGGCTCGATCGTAGAGAGAGCCGATCGAGGCGCTGCCGTCGAGGCGCAGAGCGAGCACGAGGCCGCCGGCGCACACGAGCGCGAACAACATCAGGCGGGGCGGGCGGCCTCGGATGCGCTGCAGGAACGACGTCATCGCCGCTCCGAGAGTACGTGACCGCGGTCGGGGCACGCGCAAGTTTCAGGGCGCGGGGACAGCCGCTCTGTTCCAGCTCCCTCTTGCCTGGCGGACCCGCCGATTCGCCTGACGGCTGCTACTCCATGCCGAGCGGGCCCGCCGACTCGCCCGAGAGGAACTGGCGAACGAACGGGTTCTCGGACTCGAACAGCTCGTGCCTCATGCCGGCTTCCACGATCTTACCCCGCCACAGGATCGCCATGTAATCCGGTGTTCGGCGCGCGGACGCGATGTCATGCGTGATCACGATGTAGGTGCCGCCGTTCTCCTCGTGAACCTCTTTGATCAGGTCGCACAGCAGCGCAGTCCGTACCGGGTCGAGACCCGAGTCGGGCTCGTCGAACAGCACGATCTGCGGCTCGAGCACGAGCGCGCGGGCAAAGCCGGCACGCTTGCGCATGCCACCGGAGAGCTCGTTCGGCATCTTGTCCTCGGCGCCACCTAGGCCGACCTCCCGCAGCCGCTTGCTGACGATCTCACGGATCTCGTCTTCCGACTTCTCGGTGTGCTGCCTGAGCGGGAAAGCCACGTTGTCGTAGAGGTTCATGGACCCGAACAACGCGCCGTCCTGGAAAAGGACGCCGAACTTCTTGCGCATCGCGAACAGCTCGTCGTCGGTCATGTCGGGGACCGAGTCGCCCTGGACGAGCACGTCGCCCTCGTCCGGGTAGAGCAATCCGACGATGTGCTTGATGCATACCGACTTGCCTGTGCCGGATGGGCCGAGAATCATCGTGATCAGGCCATCGGGAACGCCCAGGTTGAGGCCATCGAGCACTCTGTTGCGGCCGAACGCCTTCACGACGTCTATGAACTCGACCGTGTCGTCGCGACCGTGGTCGTGCACCACGCCGTGATAGATGAACTTCTCCTCGGGCGTTGCGCCCTCGGGTACCCCCTCGCGGAGATTTCCCTCTTCGCGAATTCTGTCTCCCGAATCCTGTTCCGTCACTCTCGCTCCCTGCTTTCGGTTGTTGTGGTCATCCCCCGATCGGCGCCCTCGGATTGGCGCCCCAGAACACCTGCGATCCCATCATCCCGATCAGGTGCACGAGCACCATGTTCAAGATCATCGACTTCGCGGTCGCCTGGCCGACCCCGACCGGGCCCCCCGAGGCGGTGTAGCCGTAGTAGCAGCCCACGGCCACGATCGCGGTCGCCATCACCATCCCCTTGATCACGCTGAACAAGAGGTCGGGGGGGTTTTGGAACATCCAGAAGATCAACGAGTAGCCGCCCGAGGACACCTCCCCGATCTGCTTCACGACCGCCAGGTAGGAGGCCAGGAAGCCGACCCCGACCGCCGACATGTAGACGAACGGCAACACCATCCAGGCCGCCAACAGGCGGGTGGCGGCGAGGAACGTGATCGGGCGCACGCCGATCACCTCGAGCGCGTCGATCTCCTCGTTGATGCGCATCGCGCCCAGCTCGGCCACGATCCCGGTGCCGACCTTGGCGCTCATGATGTAGCCGAACATGTAGGGGACCATCTCGCGCAGGTCGCACCAGGCGCTGAACACGCCCGCGTAGGCGGGGGCGCCGACGGAGCGGTTGAAGTAGGCGCCCTCGATCCCGCACTCGAGGCCCAAGATGAACACCATGCCCCAGATCACGAGCGCCGATCCCAAGATCAGGATCCCGGCCTGGCGCAGGGCCTCGCCGAAGAAGTGGAACACGCGCGCGTTGAAGATGTCGCCGAAGGCCTGGCCGAAGAACTTGACGATGTCGCCGAGGCTTGCGACCCAGTCCCTCGGAACTGTCAGCCAGCCCGTCATCGGCAGAACAATTCCGACTTTTGCTTAGGCGCAAAAGTCGGGAGCACCGAGGGGGCGAGGTTGCGGGAGCCCGTGCTGTCAGAGCGCTCGCGCTCTCGGAGCTCCCGGGATTTCCGGCTAAGGAAATTCCGGTTTTTCAACGGATCACCAGGATCTCGGGGTGGGTTGCGAGCAGGGTCTGGGTGAAGACGTAGTTGAAGGCCCAGATGCCCGAGAAGGCGATCACGACCGCCTCGTTCACGGCTCGCCCGACGCCGGCGGCGCCGCCGGAGGCGGTCATGCCCTTGTAGCAGCACACGATCGCGATGATGCCCCCGAACAGGGTCGTCTTCACGACCGAGCCCCAGAGGTCGGTGACGGAGGCGTTGGTGAAGAAGGTGGCCCAAAAGCCGGCCAGGTCCTGGTGGTAGACGAACTCGGCCACGACGCCGCCGAAGATGCCGAAGATGAGCGCGTAGATGTCGAGCAGGCCCGTGATCAGCATCAGGGCCAAAAAGCGCGGCACGACCAGGTTCTTGACCGGGTCCACGCCCAGCACCTGGAGCGCGTCGAGCTCCTCGCGGATCTTTCTGGCGCCGAGGTCGGCGGTGATCGCGGTGCCGGCGACGCCGGCCACGATCATGGCGTCGACCCAGGGCGCGAACTCCCTGATCGAGGCCAAAACGAAGAAGCCGCCGAGCCGGTCGAGGGCCCCGAACAGGGTCAGGAAGTTGGCCGCCTGCACGCCCGGGGCGCCGTAGCCGAAGGCGATCGTGCTGATCAAAAGCGGGAACCAGCACAGCTTCAGCGCGAACAGGAACTGCGACATGAACTCGCCGCCGTAGGGGTAGGGCGGGCGGATCGCCGACATGATCGTCTTGCCGGTCAGGATCATCATGTCCCCGACCTGCTCGAAGAGGTTCTTGGCGGGCAGGAAGGCCCGGTCGGCGGCGCTACGGACCAACTTCGAGGTTCCTCAAGACGATTGAACTCCTCCCCCGGCCTAGCCGCTCCACTGGGCTTCGGCCGGTCGAGCCGCAGTCTCGGTGCTGCTGGCCGCAAAGCATACGGGAAAGCACAACCAGCCGCCACCGGTCTTATGAGTATCTTCTCGCCCATGGGTTTGGCCGCAAAGAGGGAGCGGGCGGTGCTGATGGTCATTTCCATGGCCCTGCTCTCGCTCTCATTTGCGGCCTGCGGCGGCGGCGACCGGCAGGACAAGCAGGAGCCGAAGGGGACCTGGAAGGTGGACGTCCTATCGGCCTCGTTCCCCGGCAGGCAGCGGCTCTCCGATCACTCTGAGCTGCGAATCACGGTCAAGAACCTCGACACCAGGACCCTGCCCGACCTCGCGGTCACCGTGGACGGGTTCGGCAACAAGAGGGACACCCCGGACCTCTCGGACCCCAACCGACCGATCTGGGTGATCGACGCCCCGCCGGACAACTCGACCACCGCGTTCACGAACACCTGGGCTGTAGGTCCCGTACCAGCGGGGCAAACGCGAACGCTGGTGTGGAAGGTGAGCGCGGTGCGGGCGGGGACCTACACGCTCCGCTTCAAGGTCGCGGCCGGAATCGAGGGCAAGGCCAAGGCGACCCTCCCTGACGGTTCCTCGCCCAGCGGCAGCTTCATCGCGCGCGTAAGCGACAAGCCGCACCCGGTCACCGTCGACTGACGCCGGCTGAGGCGCCGCGGCCCCGACGCTCAGCGCCCGGCAGGCACCAGCTCTTCGCGCAGCTGCCTTGCGGCTGCCACCATGTTCCGCAGCGACGGCTCGACCTCCTCGTAGCGGCGGGTCTTGAGACCGCAGTCGGGGTCGACCCAGAGCTGCTCGGGCTTCAGGACCTCGGCGGCCCGCCGCAGCAGGTCCGCCATCTCCTCGGTCGACGGGATACGTGGAGAGTGGATGTCGTACAGGCCGGGACCGATCTCGTTCTCGTAGCCGGTGCGCTTCCAGTCCTCGAGCAGCTCCATCTTCGACCGCGCGGCCTCGATCAGGAGCACGTCCGCGTCCATCTCCTGGATCTGCCTCATGATGTCGCCGAACTCCGAGTAGCACATGTGAGTCTGTATCTGGGTCTCGTCGCGCACGGACGAGGTCGCGAGCCTGAACGAGAGCACTGCCCAGTCGAGGTACTGGTCCCAGCGGTCACTGCGTAGCGGCAACCCCTCGCGGATCGCGGGCTCGTCGACCTGGATGATCTCCACGCCGGCCGCCTCGAGATCGGAGACCTCGTCGCAGATCGCGAGCGCGAGCTGCTTGCACGTCTCCGAGCGTGGCTGGTCGTCGCGCACGAATGACCACATGAGCATGGTGACGGGGCCGGTGAGCATGCCCTTCACGGGCCTGTCCGTGAGCGACTGGGCATACCGCGCCCACTCGGTCGTGATCGCGGTAGGTCGAGAGACGTCGCCGTAGAGGATCGGCGGTCGCACGTATCTGGAGCCGTAGGACTGCACCCACGCGTTCTGCGTGAACACGTAGCCGTCCATCTGCTCGGCGAAGTACTGGACCATGTCGTTGCGCTCGGGCTCGCCGTGGACGAGCACGTCCAGG
>VAYK01000043.1:5702-8142 GCA_005884985.1 Actinomycetota bacterium
CCGCCACCTCGTCCAGCTTCTGGACGGCGAACGACATCCAGGACAGCACCTCGTCGTCGAGGCCGGGCTCGTTGCGCTTGTCGATCGGGCAGTGAAGAAGCGAGCAAGAGGTGGAGACGACGAGCTCGTCGCCCGCGATCCCCTGCAGCTTTCGCAGCAGTGAGAGGCTCGACTGGAGGTCGTTGATCCAGACGTTGCGACCGGATACGACACCCGCGAACAGCGTCCTGCCCTCCGGCCAGCCCTGCTCGGACAGCAGGTCCAGGTTTCGCTCGCCGCGCACGAAGTCGAGCCCCAGCCCGTGAACAGGTAGCCGCGACAAGACCGGGTAGGACTCGCCGACGTGATCGAAGTAGGTGTTGAGGAGCAGCTTCGGCCCGCCGGCCTCGCCGAGCAGCGAGTAGGCGCGCTCGAGCGCCGCCAGCTCAGCCGGAGTTCGGTCCATCACCAGCGCGGGCTCATCGATCTGAACCCATTCCGCGCCAAGCCGGCCGAGCTCTTCGAGCACCTGCGCGTACACGGCCGCCCGCGGCTCGATCAGCTCCAGCCGGTCGAACTCCTGCTCGGTCTTGCGGTAGTCGTCGAGCGGCTTGGTGGATGAGAAGCTGAACGGCATGCCCGCGCGAAGCTCCGGGACGATGTAGTGGTAGTTGGAGTCGAACCACTTCGTCATCTCCATCGCGGTCACGTCGACGCCACCGCCCTGGCGGCCACGCGCCATCGCAAAGTAGGTCTCGACGTCAACCCGGCGGGAGCCGGCGTCCCAGCCGTAGCGCTCCGGAACCGCTCCCACGAGCGCGATCGTGTCGAGCACCTGGTCGTAGAACGAGAAATCGTTCGAGGGCACGAGGTCGATGCCGGCCTCGCGCTGGAGCCTCCAGTTCGCCGCCCGCAGCTCGCGAGCGGTCTCGAGCAGGTCGGCTAGGGAGCGCTGCTCGGACCAGAAGCCCTCGGTTGCCAGCTTCAGCTCGCGACCGGCGCCGATGCGCGGAAAGCCGGAGACATTGGAAAGAGCCTTCGTCACTTGGATCCTCCTGGCGACTGGGAAAAGCAGGCGGGTGGGAGAGCGCCCGCCGGCGGCCAGGCAACTATACAAGGGAGGATTTTGGGGCCGCCAGGAACGGATCTCGGGGGCAGGGCACCGGGACGAACGTCCACGAGGGCTAAATCTTCCCGGCGACCGGCTCGATAAGAGAGGTATGAACGATCAAAGCAGGGACGCATTCGCCGGCGACGGCGGCTTCTGGAGCAGAGTTGGCCTCCTACTGACCGCGATGGCCCGCAGGTCGGGTTGCTCGGTCAACGACAGCCCGCTTCCCGAGCTGCGTGAAGTCGGCCGCGACCTCCGGGAGTGGTCGCAGTCGCCCCACGGGCGCGCGGCTTAGGCTCTCAGCTCTCAGCTCGGCGCGAGCCAGGGAACTCTGACCGGGGCTGCGGGCGCGGCGCCAGCTCTACCGGCGTCGCGGCCAGCGCACGCATGCGCACGTCCCGCGAGGACAGGCCCTCCCCGCGCAGCGGTGGCGGGCACCCCGTACACGCCGGAAAGCACGGTCACCACGGCGAACTGGAACACGCCCACGTTGGACGGGGTGACCGGTACCACGGCCGTGACGTTGACCGCGAACAGCACTGCCGCGGCGGCGCCGATCCCCACGCGCCCGTCGAGGCCGAGCGCCGCAAGCAGTGCGTAGGCGCCTGTCAGCTGGAGCCCCCAGGCGGCAAGCTGGGCGCTGCCGGCCCAGATTGCGAAACGCGGCCGCCTGAAGACCTCGAGCCCGCGGCGCAGGCGCAGCAGTGCGGCAGCCGCCCCGGTGGCAAGGCGCCCGATCGTCCCGCGCCTCGAAAGCAGGCGACCGTTCGACGTCAAGGCGGTGGGCGCGACCAGCATCGCCGCCACCAGCGCGACCGGCACCGCACCCACCAAGGTGAGCGCGGCCTCGTGACCGGTGAAGAGATCGCTCGTGCTCGCGACGATCACCCCCAGCAGCGCCAGCGCCAGCAGGTTCAAGAGCGTCTGCGAAACCAGCGTGCCCACGAGAACCGGAAGCGTCTCGCGCATGCGGCCGAGCTTGCGCGCGACTATCACCGCCCTCGACGGCTCGCCCAGGCGGGCCGGCAGCGTCGCCGACATCAGCACCCCTATCAATGTCCCGCTCAGGATCACGCGCCGCTTTATCCTCGCGCGCGGCAGCGCCGCCTTCACGATCGCGTGCCACGAGACCGCGCGAAGGAACATCGACGCCGAGAACAGCGCCAGCGCCACGAGCACCCAGATCGGGCTCGACTGCCAGAGCATCTTGAAGACACCCTGGGCGTCGATGTGCTTGAGGCCGAGGTAAGCGAGGCTGATACCTCCCAGGACGGAAGCTGCCATACCGAGCTTGCGGGCAGCGGCGCCCGCGCGCGCCACCCTCGAGGAGGAGAGCGCCGGCTCGAGCGA
>VAYK01000207.1 GCA_005884985.1 Actinomycetota bacterium
CCTCGGCGGGCACGACCTTGTTGATCAAACCCCACTCGACCGCCTCCTCCGCGCTCAGCCGCTCCCCGAGCAGCAGCATCTCGTTGACCTTCTTGCGCGGGACGTTGCTGTAGATGATCGCCATGATCATGAACGGGAAGGCGCCGACGTTGATCTCCGGGGTGCCGAAGGTGGCGCCCTGCTTGGCGATCACCAGGTCACAGGAGAGCGCCAGTCCGATCCCGCCGGCCAGCACGTGCCCGTTGGCGGCGCACAGCGTCGGCTTGCCCAGCTCGGCCATCAGCCAGAACAGCTCGATGAACAGGTCGGAGGCGAAGTGCTTGTCGATCAGCGATGCATCGGCCGCGAACCCGCTGAGGTCGGCGCCCGCGCAGAAGACCTTGTCGCCGGCGCCCGTGAGGACGACGGCGTGCACCCCCTCGTCCACGCGAGCAGTCCTGATCGCGTCCACCAGCTCGGCGAGAAGCTGCGCCGACAGCGCATTGCGCTGCTCGGGCCGGTTGAGCTTCATGGTGGCCACGCCATCGCTGACGTCGTAGAGGAGCTGCTCGTAGGCCATCCGCCGCCAGCGTAACACAAAGTGTGAAGTAATACCCTATGCTTCACGCGCAGCGACGAGAGGAGCAAGCACAGTGGCCACAGCGACCGTCATCAAGCCCGACCATGCCGCGAAGCGAAAGCACCTGCTGTTCACGGACGAGCACGAGGACCTGCGCGAGTCGATGCAGGCCTGGGTTCAGAACGAGCTCTGGCCCCATCGCAACGAGTGGGAGGAGACCACCTGGCCCCGTGAAGCGATGGAGCGCGCGGGCGAGCTCGGCTACCTCGGGCTCTGCTTCCCCGAGGAGTACGGAGGTCAAGGCGGCGACTACTACTACTCGCTGATCCGAGCCGAGTGCATGAGCTACTCGGGCTCCGGCGGGACCAACATGGGCTTCGCCGTGCAAACCGACATGGTCCTCCCCCCCATCCACCTGCTCGGCACCGAGGAGCAGAAGCAGCGCTACCTGGCGCCCGGGATCACGGGCGAGAAGATCGGTTGTCTCGGGATCACCGAGCCGGGAGCGGGCTCCGACGTCGCGGGCATCCGGACCCAGGCGATCAAGGACGGCGACGAGTACGTGATCAACGGCTCGAAGACGTTCATCACCAACGGGGTCCGGGCGGACTTCATCCTGATGGTGGCAAAGACCGACCCCGATGCCGGTCACAACGGAATCACGCTGTTCCTGGTCGACACGGACACGCCGGGCTTCCGAGTCTCTCGCCAGCTCGAGAAGATGGGCATGCACGCTTCCGACACGGCGGAGCTGGCCTTCGAGGACATGCGCGTTCCGGTCGACGCGGTGCTCGGGGAGGTCGGCAAGGGCTTCTACCACATCAGCTGGGAGCTTCAAGGCGAGCGCATGGTCGCCGCGGCGGGCTCCGTCGCCGGCGCTGAGCGGATGTTCGAGAAGACGCTGGAATACGCCCGTGAGCGCGAGGCGTTCGGGCGGCCGATCGGGAAGTTCCAGGCGATTCGCCACAAGTTCGCCGAGATGGCAACCAAGATCGAAGCCGCGAAGCAGTTCAACTACGTGGTCGCCTGGCGCTACGCCAACGGCGAGTACCCGGTGCGCGAGATCACCGAAGTGAAGCTGTTCACCTCCCGGATTGGCTGCGAGGTCGCCGACGAGTGCGTCCAGATCCTCGGCGGCTACGGCTACATGAAGGAGTACGAGATCGAGCGCGCCTACCGCGACGTTCGTCTGAACCGGATCGGCGCCGGCACCGACGAGATCATGCTCGACGTCATCGGGCGCAGCTACGGGCTGTAGCGGGTTGACGTCGGTCGCCAATCTCGACCAGATCCGCTCCTACTACGAGGCGCTGAACACCGGCGACGTCGAGCTGATCGCCTCGCACTTCACCGACGACGCGGTCCACTACTACACGCGCCTAGGGCCCCATCAGGGCTCGCGGGCGATCGCCGAGAATGCCCGCTGGGCGATCGAAAACCTCGACGGCCAGTGGTGGCTCGAGCACGGGATCGCCGACGGCGACGAGGCGGTGATCGAGTGGACGATGACCTGGCGCGACCCGAAGTCCGGCGAGAAGCGACTCAACCGCGGCACCGAGTGGTTTCGCCTCCGGGACGGCAAGATCGCCGAGGTGCGCGCGTATCACCACGGCGACCGAGAGAACCCGCGCGGCGACCTGCTCGGATTCGACTTCGAGGCCCGCGGCTATACGACCAGCGGGGCCGGCCAGAGCCCCTCTGATCGCGATATACCTGCCGGGTGAGCGTGATCAAGGACACGGGGGTGCGGGCTCCGCTGCCGCCGTTCACCGACGAGCACGAGGAGCTTCGCGAATCGGCCCGCCGATTCGTCTCCAAGGAGATCGCGCCAAACGTCGAAGACTGGGACCAGGAGCGCGAGTTCCCCCGTGAGCTGTTCGCCCGCTGCGGCGAGCTGGGTCTCCTGGGACTGAAGTTTCCGGAGGAATACGGCGGCCAGGGCGGGACCTGCGTCCACGACGCGGTTTGGATCGAGGAGCTATCGCGTTCCGGGGGCTCCGGCGGTGTCGCCGCCGGGCTCAACGCGCACGCCTCGATCGCGATGCCGCCGGTGTTCAACTTCGGCACCGAGGAGCAACGCCAGCGCTGGATCGTGCCCGGGATCAAGGGGGAGCTGATCGGGGCGCTCGGGATCACCGAGCCGGGAGCGGGCTCCGACGTAGCCGGCATCCGCACCTTCGCCCGCAAGGTGCCCGGCGGCTACGTCGTCAACGGCTCGAAGACGTTCATCACGAACGGCGTCCGCGCCGACTTCCTGGTCTGCGCGGTGAAGACCACGGAGGAGGGCGGCCACCATGGCCTCTCCTTCCTCGTTCTCGACCGGGAGATGCCGGGCTACGAGGTGACGAGGAAGCTGGAGAAGATGGGCTGGCACTCCTCCGACACCGGCGAGCTCGCCTTCACCGACATGGAGGTCCCCGAGGAGAATCTGCTCGGCTCCGAGAACGGGGGCTTCTACCTGATCATGGCCAACTTTCAGTGGGAGCGGTTGTCGATGGCGCTGGCCGCCGTGGGCGGGATGCAGAGGGTCTTCGAGGTAACGCTCGATTACGCGAAGGAGCGGGAGGCGTTCGGGCGACCGATCGGGAAGTTCCAGGCGATTCGCCACAAGTTCGCCGAGATGGCAACCAAGATCGAGGCCTCGCGGGCGCTCACCTATACCGGGCTGCGCCTGTTCGCCGAGGGCCACGACGCGATTCGCGAGGTGACAATGGCGAAGCTGCTCACCCAGCGGACGATGCTCGAGGTCGCCGACGAGTGCCTGCAGATCCACGGAGGCTACGGCTACATGCGCGAGTACGGGATCGAGCGCGCCGTGCGCGACGCTCGCCTCGGCCCGATCGGAGGCGGCACCGACGAGGTGATGAAGGAGATCCTCGGCCGCCAGCTCGGGCTCTGACGCCGAGTCCGGGGACTCCTACGCGTCGTTCAGCGATCCCGACGGGAACGGCTGGGTCCTGATGCAGCCGCCCTCGGTGTCCTAGGCGTAACCGCCGGACGCGCTGCTGCGCTGCTCAGTCCGCCGTCGGGTCGCAGCGGCGGCGTGCGAGGCGACGAGCACCAGGATCGCTGATCACGAGAATGCCGATGCCCACCAGGCCGAAGATCAGCCCCCCGACGAAACCGTGGGCGCTCCCGATCCACGCAGGCGACCGTAGACGGGCGCTGAGACGGAACGACGTCGCTCAGCAGGCGCGACTAAGAGGTGTGCACCTAGCCGGCCATGAACTCGCCCAGGCCCGCACGGGCGCGCCGCCGCACCGAGGCGCGCAGGATCGGCGTACAGCCGAGCAGCAGG
>VAYK01000208.1 GCA_005884985.1 Actinomycetota bacterium
GTGCGACGGGGGATATAGGAGAGCGCCGGCCTCATCCGTTCCCTCCGCGCTCGAGCGGCAGCGCCACCCGGGGCGCGTGCAACGGCGCTGCGACGGCATAGCGGTCACGCAGTGCCGCCGTGTCGAGAGAGCTCGCGGCTCGCCGCACCGCAGACCTTGCCGACCCGGTGACGAGCCAGGTCGGCGGCTGACCACCGTCTTGCAGCGCCGCCACGAGCCCGGCATCGGGGCCGAGATCCCTGACCGGCGTTGCGGTGGGGTCGAGAGCGATCAGGTGGTAGGCGCCGTCGATGGGGCCCTTGAAAGTCGCGAACACCCCGGTCGCGGCAGGGCCGCCGCGCAACTCGTCGACTGCCGGAGCGTCGCGCACCTCGTTCCAGGGACCGACCAGGAGCCGGAGCGCGTTGGTGCCGCGCGACGGCCCTCCCTCCCCGCCCTCGACGCTCGCGCGAACCCCGGCGTCAGCGAGACGACCGGCCGCGATCTGGCACGCGCTGCCTGCGGCCAGGCACTCGACCCGGACCGGTTGGCGCTTGCCGTCAGCCGAGGCCTGCGCGAAGGGCTGGGGCCACGATCCGACGACCGCCGGGACTCGCATCGCGTTGGTCCAGTCACGGTAGTCCCACCAGATTCGATCGCCGCCGTGGACCTGGACCTCGGCCGATCCGACCGGAGACTCGAGCCCGTTGACGTAGAAGAACCAGTCATAGCGCCGCCCGCCGCTCTCCGTGCCGGCGAGTCCGTCGATCGACTGGACGAAGCCCCCGCCATAGCGCGTCGTGATGTCGGCGCCACGATCGAGGAAGCGGATCACGGTCTCCGATGAGTGTGGGTCCGTCTCCGTCTCGTCCACGAGCGTCTTCGAGCCGTAGTCCCGGGTCACCGTCAGGGTCGCCCTGCCCTCGGACGATGGCCCGGGCCCAAGGCCGCAGCCGGCGGCCACGGCGGTGCAGGCCAGCGCCGCCGCCGCCACCAGGCCACGGATCCGAATCACCGCTTGACCACCCGCTCGCAGCTAGGGGCGATCCGGTCGTCGTGGTCGCCGCGCTTGACGATCACCTTGTCGTGGCCGCCCCCGCAGGCCACGCGATCGCGGCCGCCGTTGCGGAGATCGACCACGTCAGGACCCCTCCCGGCGTTGATCGCGTCCCAGCCGCGCGTGCCCCTGATGTGGTCGCCCTGCCCACTGCCGAAGATCCGCTTGCCGTGCGCATCCGGGCATTGGGAGGGATCGGAATCGACGCAGACCTTGACGTGGTTAGACGGGATGTCCTGCCCGCGGGTCGCCTGCAGCGTCTCGGTCCCGGCCGCGGTGTTGGTGACCATCGTGTGCCCGCCGGAACCGGTGGGCAGCGCGGCGCCCGTCACCGTGGCGCCCGCCGCGGCGCCGCGGGTGCCGTCGTCGGCGTAGGAGTAGACGGTCACCTGGTACGGAACGTTCGGCTGGGCCCTTGCCGGCGCCTTGAGCCGAAGCTCCGGAGGCGGCGGGAAGCTCGGCGTCAGGTACCAGAGGACGTCCTCCCCCCGATGCAGCTTCAGCTGGCTGCCCGAGACCTGGGAGCCCACGTGATCGCCCTTCAGGTACCAGAAGCTCGAGCCCTGCGACTCGAATCCGCCGATGCCGCAAACCCCGAGGCCGAAGCCGTCGTCGAGAAAGGCATCGGTCACCGAGAGGGGGCGAAGGTCGCGATCCCGGGCGAGCCCGTCGCGAACGACGCCGAGCGCGGTCGCGCCCTTCACCTTGACGCGATCTCCGCTGCCGCCGGTGCCCTGGCCGAAGCACCTCGCGTGCCAATCGGTCTTGATCTGAACGGTGCCCGTGTACTGGCGCTGCTCGGCCAGCGTCCTGCCGGCCGTGTTGACGACCCGCAGGTCGATGCCCTTCGTGGCCGAGGCCGCGGCGGGCAGAAGCAATGCGACGACGACCGCGGCGGCCGCGCCGCCGAGCCGGAAACAAGGTATGACCATTTGAGCCACCCCTTCCTCGAGGGTTGATACGGCTGGCCGCTGGACAGGTCTCCTGGCTTCCGGGATCCGTGCCGCGCCTTCCCGGGAACGCTGTGGCGTCCCCAGTGGCTGACCGCCGCTCTGGCGGCTGCGTCGTGCGACGACGTATTACCCGGTCACAGTGGCGGGACCGCGCCGGCTTCGCACCGGACTTCCCTTGACCACCGGCCGTATGTGGGGCAGCAGTCTAACCGGCCCCCACGACCCTGGCTAGCCCTGACGCTCCTCGACCTTGCGCTGGAGCTGCTCGACGACCTGGGGCATCGACTTGCGCATCCGGGAGAGCTCCCAGTGCTCGATCTTGATCACCCTGAGCGGCGAGGTGGCGACGACGCTGGCGGAGCGCTCCTGCCTCTCCAGCAGCCCCTGCTCGCCGAATACGTCGCCCGGCCCAAGGTCGGCGAGGTGCTCGCCCCCCCGCTCGACCTTGACCGTCCCTTCCTCGATCGCGTAGAAGTGGTTGGAGTAGCCCCCCTCCTTGACCACCGTCGCGCCCTCTGGGAACTCCTCGGTGGTCGCGAAGGTCGCCACCTTTTGCAGGTCTTCGTCGGGCACCTCGGCGAACAGCGGGATCTTCTTCAGCAGGCTTACGTCCAATATCCCCTCCGGTCTGGTTGCGGCAGGGAACCTAACCGATGCGGGCGCGAACCGCCACCGAGATCCTGTGCCCGCTGGGACTCAGAACTGCGGAAAGCCGAAGGTCTGGAAGAACCAGTAGATACGCATCCCCGAGTAGAGCTGGAACAGAGCGAGCGTAAGCGCCGCGGCCGCGCCAGCTGCAATCGCAAGAGCAACTCGGCCTTAGAGCGACTCGGCCTGGACGTCGAGGCTGAAGCGGACCTGTTCGCCATCGACGTCGGCGTCGAGGAGCTTGTTGTCCAAGAACCCGGCGGCCTCCGGCTCGAGGAAGATCTGGGTGCCCTCGAGCACCTCGTCGCCCTCCTCGGCGGACTCGACCAGCGACAGCCGGAGGTCCGTTCGCGCCTTCCCTTCGCTCTCCGTGTTCACTTCCTGCGTAATCCGAAGGCCCGCGCCCTGCGGCAGTCCCGACGACGCGACGATGCTGTCGATCGCCGCCGCGGCATCCTCGGTGATGGCAAGCACCTACAGCTCCCTTTGATTGCGACAGGAATCAGTGACCTTAGCTGAATCAACAACCGCAACCGGCGCCGGGTCAGGCAGCCCGGGCCGCGGCCGGTCGGGATCTCCAACCGCGGCCCTGGCCTCTCGAGCTAGGAGCTCAACCCCTGGGCGCTATGAGGGCTCGAGGCGAAAGATCTCGCACATGAAACGTGGCTCCTCGATCTGAACATGGCTGGCGAAGCCGATCACCCGCCGACCGGTGGCTCGCTCCACCGCGGCGCTGAAGGTCGGCCCGATCGCCTCCTGGAACTGGGTGCGGACGCTGCCGACCACGTCCCCGCGGCCCTCGCCGATCAGGAACTCCTCGTTGGGGAGCAACTCCAAACCATCGATCAGGACGATCACCGTGTCGCCGAGGACGTGCGCCGAGGCGCTGTCCGCCGCGCGTCCGTAGGAGTCCTGATGGATGGCCAGAAAGTCGCGGCAGATCTCGTCCGCGACCTGCTCGGTGGTAGGTCCGGCGACCTCGCCACGTTGCGGGTCAGGGTCTGCCGGGCCTTGCTCGCGCGCTGGCTCCCTTTGCATGCCCGGTACCTCCTAATGGGTCGGTGGTGATTGCGTTTGCCTCGAACCGCGAAGGTCCGGCAACCGCCCGACTTTTCCTGTTGGGGGGTACCGTCCGATCGTGACTTACGGGTCCACCCAGGGACGCAATGCGCCGCCCGATCCGGGACGCCTAGCGCCGCCTGGGACCCGGATCTTTAGAGGATACCCCAGGCAGGAGAGCGCAAACCGACCAGCAGCCCGAAATCCTCCGGCGGCGGCGGTCGGTGGTAGAGTAGCCCCTGCTCGCTCGTTAGGTCTCAGGGTTTCTCTACTTTCGTTCGGGTCAGTTGTTCTTCGACAGAGCTGCCCGGGTAGTGGGTGTCCCTATGAGCGTGAGCGACGCGGAGAAGGCCGGGCAGGCGCAGTTTCTGGCGGAGATTGGCCGGGGGCTCGCCGGGCTCCATACCGAGTACTACGGCAAGGGTCCAGCCAGGGCGAGGACCTACATGCTGAACGACACGGTGATCTGCCTGCTCGAGGAGGGCTTTACGACCGTCGAGCGGACCCTGATCGCGGACGGCAACAGCGACGCCGTGCATAACATCCGGCGCAGTTTCCAGGCGACGATGGAGCAGCCGTTCAGGGACGTGGTGCAAGGGGCGACCCACCGGCGGGTCCTCGCCTACATGAGCCAGATTCACAACAGCCCCGACCTCGCCGTCGAGCTCTTCGGCCTCGAGCCACAGGCTGCTCCGGTCGCGGGCGGGCACCACGAGGAGCTCGGCGCCCCGGCGCTGCCCGAACCGAATAGTTAGACCCCAGCGCGCCCGTAGGGTCTTCCCGCAACTCTTCCTTGGGGCGCGTTTTCAGAGAGGACAAAGGCGGGCGGTTGCAGCAGCAAGACCAACACGGAGGTGATCAGCACCCAGTGGAGGGCATTGGCGAAGGTTCAGCCCGCGGCGACGGGGCCATCCGAGGCGAGGTTATGGCGAGTATCTCGACCGGCCTCGTCCGGCTCCATAGCCGTTACTACGGCAAGGGCCCGACGAAGGCCAAGACCTATCTCGTCAACGACACGGTGGTCTGCATCCTCCGAGGCGGGTTCACGACGGTGGAGCGGACACTGATCGACGAGGGGAACGTCGACGCGGTCTACCAGATCCGGCGCAGCTTCCAGCAGGCGATGCAGGTGCAGTTCACCAACGTGGTTCAGGAGGCGATGGGTCGCAAGGTGATCGCCTACATGAGCCAGGTCCACCAGGACCCCGACCTCGCGGTCGAAATCTTCGTGCTCGAGCCGAGTGCCGCCTACGAGTTCGTCGCCGACCTGGACGAGGCAGACCTGTCCGGCGACGAGCCCAGCTCCTCAGACGGAGCTCAGCGAGCCTCCGGAGCCGGCGGCGGGGGCGCTTCCGCCACCCAGCACGGGTAATCCGGGGCGTCTCAACCGTTCTCCGCTGCTGGCGAGGCGCTTCGCCGCCAGGGCCAGCGGATGCGGTCCCGCCCCTCGCGCCCTTTCAACAGGCGCGCAAGCTCCTGATCCTTGCGCCGCACCATGGCCCAGACCATCCGCACCGTCTCCTGCGACTCGCGAAGCTCCTGCTGCGCCTTGTCGCCGCTCTTGAGCGCCGCGCGAAGTTGGGCTTCCAGAGACTCGGCGCGCTCGAGCACGGACCTGTATCGCTTGCCCTCCACCAAGAGGCCCTGACGACACAGCTCCGCCAGGGGAATCAGCTGG
>VAYK01000044.1 GCA_005884985.1 Actinomycetota bacterium
GCAGTACGACTCGATCGTCCAGTCCCGCACCGTGCGCCGGCCGGAGTCGGCCGATGCCGCGGTGCTGAGGCTCGATGAGACTGGCGGCGCGGTCGCGGTCGCCATCGACGGGAACGGACGCCGCGTCGCCTGCGACCCCTACCGGGGCAGCATCGAGGCGGTGTTGGAGTGCGCGCAGAACCTCGCCTGCGTCGGCGCCGAGCCGCTGGGGGTGACCAACTGCCTCAACTTCGGAAACCCCGAGAAACCCCACGTCGCCTGGCAGCTCGACCGCTCGGTGCAGGGGCTCGCGGATGCCTGCGCGGCCCTGGAGGTTCCCGTGGTGGGCGGGAACGTCTCGCTCTACAACGAGACCGAGTCGGGGCCGATCTACCCCACCCCGGTGGTCGGCATGGTCGGGGAGCTTCCGGATCCCGGGCTGGCCGCGGGGATGGCGCTGCGTGAGGGCGACGCGATTGCGCTGGCGGGGCCCTTCGCGCCCTCACTGACCGGCTCGGAGCTGGCGAAGCTGCGCGGAGACCTCGCGAACGGGCTTCCGGGCGTCTCGCTCGAGGCGGTCCGCGCGGCGATCGAGCTCGTTCGCGACGCCGTACGCGCGGGAACCGTCACCTGCGCCCACGATGTAAGCGACGGCGGTCTCGGATGTGCCCTGACGGAGTGTGCGATCTCGGGCGGGGTGGGTGTGCGCGTCGACCTCGATCCGCTCGTCGAGCTCCGCGGCGCCTCGGGCGAAGCGTGCCTGTTCGGGGAGGGTCCGGGCGGATTCGCGGTCGCCGGCGCGGCGGCAAAGGTCGGCGCCCTCGCCGCCGAGGGCGCGAAGCGCGGCATCGACGTGCTTGCGATCGGGCACGCGGGGGGTGACCGAATCGAGATCGCGGCCGCCGAGGCCGAGGTCTCGCTGACGCTCTCCGCCGCCGAGCGAGCCTGGCGCTCGCTGAGACCCGCCTAGCGGTGGCGGGCTCCCGGCAGCCCTCTCGCCTAGGTTGCCCCGCTCACGCGGACGCAGTTCGCCGTCACCACAGGACCGCGCTCAGCGGTACCGACGAAGCTAACCCAATGAACCCCGTCGGACGTCAATAGGACCGCCGTCATGAAGCTCGCCATGACCCTGATGATTCGCGATGCCGCCGATGTGATCGAGGCCAACCTGCGCTACCACCACGCCCAGGGGGTCGATGTGTTCGTGGTCGCCGACAACGGCTCCACCGACGGCACCGTGGAGATTCTCGAGCGCTATGAGAAGGCGGGCCTCCTGAGGCTCGAGCGGATGCCTGGACAGCTCACCGAAGTGTGGGGCAGCGGCCGGACCAAGATCGCGCGGCTTGCCTTCGAGCTCGGGGCCGACTGGGTGATCCACAACGACGACGACGAGTTCTGGTGGCCGCTGACCGGCAACCTGAAGGAGGCCTTGGGGGCGATCCCGGAGCATTTCGGGATGGTGGTGGCGCCGCGGACCGAGTTCGTCGCCCGGCCCGGCGAGGGCTTCTTCGCCAACCGGATGACCGCTCGCGAGGCGCGGTTCCTGAGGCCCCCGAAGGCCGCTCATCGCACACATCCCCAGGTCGTGCTGGCGCAGACGCATCCGGGCCAGATCTGGCTGGAGGACGCGCGAACGAACATCTTCTCGGGCCGTCCCGGTCTGCGCCAGCAGGGCGCCGACCACTCCGCGCGGCCCAACATGGAGCTGACCTTCGCGCCCAGCTTCCCGATCCGGATCCTTCACTTCCCGCTCCGAAGCCTGGCCCAGTACTGCCATCGGGTCGAGCTCGCGGATGCGGCCAAGCAGCTCGGAGCGTCAGAGCGCGAGGAGGTGCGCATCGCCTATGAGAGCGGTCGCCTCGAGGAGATCTACGACGGGCTGGTGCTCTCCGACAAGCAGGTCGCAAGAGGGATCACCGAGGGCTGGTTGGTCGAGGACACGGACTTTCGGGACTACCTGGCGGCCTGTCCGGATCCGCTCAATGGCGGCAATGCGCCGGGCGGCTCGCGTGATTGGTCGTCCGAGCGGAGAGAGCGCGAGCTCGCGGAGCTCCAACTCGACGGTATGTATGCGCTCACGAACTACGTTCGGCGGGGCAAATCCGGCACCATGCTCACCGCTTCTCGGCGGGCTCGCTATCGGGCGCTGAATAGAGCTGAGCGGCGTCTGAAGGAGCTCGAGCGGCGGCTGAAGCACATCGAGCGGAGCCGCTGGTGGCGACTTCGGCCCCGGCCGCCGAGACTCCCCCACCGCCGGAGCTCGGTCCGGCGCCCCTAGTGCCTCGCCGTGGCGCCCTGGGTACCTCGCCGTCGAGGGTAGACCCGCCTAACGGACCCACTCGACCTCGTTCGCTACCATCCCCCGCTCGCGGGCGTGATTGCCAGGGACTACGTGCGCGCCCGCGGGTGCAGTGGCACCCCGACGCCGCTCCGCCGTAGCACTTCGAGCCGCCTTCGGATGCCAGTTCCCTCTCGCCAAAGCATCGCGCTCAGCGGCGCCGCACTTTTGGCGGCGGCGTGCCTGGCGACCGCCGGTCCGGCGTTACCGCCGGGCGGCCCTGAAACGGCCCACGCCGCTGGCCCCAACCGGCCCAACATCAATCAGCAAGTCAACGGACGGCCATTCTGCGAATGATCCGGCGCCTGACCTCGTCCGCGCAGCTTCGCTCCCGCCAACGGATCGCGCTGAGCGGTTTGGCGCTGCTCGCGGCCGTCGGGCTGGGACTGGCCGCTTCGAATCCGTCGAGCGGCAACCGTGCCAACGCCCGCGCAGCGGCCGGCCGGCCCAACATCATCCTGATCCAGTCCGACGATCAGACCATGCGTCAGTTCACGAACAGGGTGATGCCGAACACGACGCGGCTGCTCTCGCGCCATGGCACCAAGTTCACCGACTACATCGCCACGACCGCGCAGTGCTGCCCCTCGCGCGCGTCGTTGCTCACCGGGCAATACGCGCACAACCACGGCGTGACCTCCAACGCCGCCGCCTACCCGGCGCTGATCGACAAGCACAACGTGCTGCCCGTGTGGCTCCGGGAGGCGGGCTACAGGACCATGCACGTGGGCAAGTTCCTGAACGGCTACGTACAGTTCGCCCACCCGCCGTCCCGGGTCGCTCCTGGCTGGAGCGAGTGGTACACGGTTCTGAGGCCCGGGACGCACTACTACGACTACCAGCTGGGGGTCAACGGCCACCTCCGCCACCGTGGGCACAAACCCGAGGACTACGTCACGCGCGTGTTGGGCAAGGACGCCGTGCACCTGATCCACGCCCACGCTCCGCAGCGACGACCGTTCTATCTGCAGCTCGATGAGCGCGCGCCACACGTCGGTCTTCAGAAGGACCCGTTCGGTTCTTGCGACCGCACGCCAATCCCCGATCGACGCGACGAGAAGCGGTTCAAGAACGCGCCCCTGCCGCACCCTCCCTCGTTCAACGAGGCGAATATGAGTGACAAGCCGGGTTTCCTCAGCTCGGCCCCACCCATCAGCGCTTCCAACCAGCTGAGGATCCGAAAGCACTGGCGCTGCGCTCTTGCATCGCTGGTCGGCGTCGACCGCGATGTCGGGAAGGTGTTCAAGGCCGTCAAGCAGGCGGGCGAGCTGTACAAGACTGTGTTCATCTTCATCTCCGACAACGGGTTGTTCTTCGGCGAGCATCGCATCGCCAGCGGCAAGGTCCTCCCCTATGAGGAGGGGCTGCGGCTCCCGCTCGCGATCCGGATGCCGAAGCGCTACCTGAGCGGGGCGCGGCGGGTGCCGAAGGTCGGCAAACCCGTGGCGAACATCGATCTCGCCCCGACCATCCTCGACCTGGCGCGCGCCCGGCCCTGCCTGCCGCGCAGGAACTGCCGGACCATGGACGGGCGCTCGCTGATGCCGCTTTTGACGCGATCGGGTGGCTGGCCGAAGGATCGCGGCTTGCTGACCGAGTACCAGGTCGCGGACGCGGGGCGCTATGCGACCTGCGAGTTCGCCGGGATCAGGACCCGCGACACCATCTACGTCAGGCATTCGAGGGTGGTCAATCCGGCGACGAGCAAGTGCATCCCCACCGATCAGCGAGAGCGCTACAACCTCGAGAAGGATCCATTCGAGCTCCACAACCTGTGCTTCGGCGGAAGCGCCGCCAACTGCCCCGCCAGCGCCGCGCAGGTCAATCTCGAGGCCCGGTTGAGCCGGCTCCGGGACTGCGCCGGCATCGCCGGGCGCGACCAGCAAGTCAACGGACGGCCGTTCTGCGAGTAGCCGGTGGGCGACGGGGCCAATCCGCGACCATTGCTACCCTGCCCCTGCAGGCGGATTCTGCCTGGCTCGCCAGCTCAATCTCTCAAGCAGAGAAGGCCTACATGATCCCGACCGAGCGGCCTGTCCCGGACCGCGAAGGCCCGCGTGATGAATGCGGGGTGTTCGGTGTATACGCACCCAGGCACGACGTCGCGCGGCTCGCCTACTTCGGCCTCTACGCGCTCCAGCACCGCGGTCAGGAGTCGGCCGGCATCGCCACCTGCGAGGGCGGTCACATCACCACGCTGCGCGAGACCGGGCTCGTCTCGCAGGTGTTCGACGAGGAAAAGCTGCGGGCGCTCGAGGGCGACATGGCGATTGGACACGTCCGCTACTCGACGACCGGCGGCGGCTCGTGGGAGAACACGCAGCCCGTTTGGCGGGACGACGGGCGCGAGCTGGCCCTCGCCCACAACGGCAACCTGACCAACGCCGTAGAGCTCTACAACGAGCTGCGCGAGCGGGGACTCTCGTTCCGCGGCACGTCCGACTCGGAAATCATCGCTGCCCTGCTCTCGGTCGAGGAGGCACGGCCGATAGAGAACGCGGTCGAGGCCGTGATGCCGAGGCTCGAGGGCGCCTACTCCACGGTGGTGATGACCAAGCGAGCCGTGGTCGCCTTCCGCGATCCACACGGCGTACGGCCGCTGTCGCTCGGAAGGATCGGCGATCGCTACTGCGTCGCCTCGGAGAGCTGCGCCTTCGACATCATCGGCGGCGAGTTGCTGCGCGAGGTGGCGCCCGGCGAGCTGATCTCGCTCACCGAGGGCGGGATCGAGACGCGGCAGGTGGTGGCCTCCGACCGCCCCGCCCATTGCGTCTTCGAGCACATCTACTTCTCCCGTCCGGACACCCGGCTGGAAGGCCGGGTCCTGCAGCAGGTGCGGGGGCGGATGGGCGAGATCCTCTGGCGCGAGTCGCCCGTCGATGCCGACCTGGTGATCACGGTGCCGGACTCGGGCAACCCCGCGGCAAACGGCTTCGCGCGGGCCTCGGGCATACCACAGGACGACGGGCTGATCAAGAACCGCTACGTGGCCCGGACCTTCATCCAGCCCGGGCAGGAGCTGCGCAAGCACGGCCTGCGGATGAAGTTCAATCCCCTGCCGGAGATCGTCGCCGGCAAACGCGTGGTCGTCGTCGACGACTCGATCGTGCGCGGGAACACGACCCGCCAGATCGTCGGCATGCTGAAGGACGCCGGGGCGAAGCAGGTGCACCTGCGGATCTCCTCGCCACCGATCCGTCACCCCTGCCACTACGGAATCGACATGTCGACCCGCGAGGAGATGGTCGCTCACGGCCGGACGGTCGAGCAGATCGCTGACGAGCTCGGCGCCGACTCGCTCGCCTACCTGTCCATGGAGGGGGTGTACGAGGCAATCGGCACTCCGGCGCAGCACCACTGCGACGCCTGCTTCACCGGCAACTACCCGCTCGGCGACGGCGGCGAGGGCAACGGCAAGTTCGCGCTCGAGGACATCGCCCCGGTCTCCGCCGGTCACTGAGGCCCGCTGCGGCCCCCGCTCTGTGTCCCGGGAGAACGTAGAGACTCCGGGCTCTCCCGTCGAGCGACGGGTCGAGTGAGCGCCTTCCGCCTAGCCGTCCTCGCCTCGGGGACGGGGACCAACCTGCAGGCGATCCTCGACCTGCTGCACGGCCGGGATGGGGTCGAGGTGGTGGCGGTTGGCTCGAACAAGCGCGACGCCCAGGCGCTGGAACGGGCCTCTAGCGCCGGCGTGGAGACGGGCGTCTTCTGTGGCGCGGACTACGCTGACCGTGCCCAGAGGGATGCCGCGATGGCCGACTGGCTCGGCGAGCGGAACGTCGACCTGATCGTCTTGGCGGGGTACATGGAGCTGCTGTCGCCCGAGTTCGTGCGGCGATTCCGCAACCGGATCGTCAACGTCCACCCGGCTCTCTTGCCGTCGTTCCCCGGCCTCGATGCGGTGGGCCAGGCGCTCGCGCACGGCGCGCGCGTAACCGGGGTGACCGTGCACCTGGTCGATGAGGGCGTCGACTCGGGCCCGATCCTCTTGCAGCGAGCCATCAAGGTGCCATACACTCGCGATCGCGCCGAACTGGAAGAGGAGATCCACCGGGTCGAGCACGAGTTGCTACCCGAGGCGATCCGCCTGATCGCGGCCGGGGCGGTCCACATCGATCCGAAGAATCCGCGAGTCGTGCATGTCGATGTCGAGACACGTGAATAGGCATGGCTGATCCGGTCACGACCGGCGGCGGTAGGGAACCGTCCACCGCCGTCGAGGGAGCGATCAGGGTACGCCGGGCCCTGATCTCGGTCTCCGACAAGACCGGAATCGTCGACTTCGCGCGCGGCCTGGCACGGCTTGGAGTGGAAATCGTCTCTACCGGGGGCACCGCGACGGCGTTGCGGGAGGCCGACCTGGAGGTGCGCGACGTCGCCGAGCTGACGGGGTCGCCGGAGATTCTGGACGGCCGCGTGAAGACGCTGCATCCCCGGCTCCACGCCGCCCTGCTCGCGGTGCGGGACGACCCCGATCACATGGCGACGCTCGAGGCCGAGGGGATCGAGCCGATCGACCTCGTCTGCGTGAACCTCTACCCCTTCGAGCGCACCGTCGCCGGGCAGAGTGTGAGCGAGGCCGAGGCGGTCGAGAACATCGACATCGGCGGCCCGACGATGATCCGGGCGGCGGCGAAGAACCACCGCTTCGTCGCCGTGGTAGTGAAGCCGGAGAGCTACGACGCCGTGCTCGCCGAGCTGGAGGACTCAGGGGGCCGAGTCTCGGGGGAGACCCGGCACTGGCTGGCCAACGAGGCGTTTGCGTTCACGGCCCGGTATGACGCGGCGATCAGCCGCTGGTACGGGTTGCGCTACGAGGCGTTCCCGGGCCACTGGGTGATGGCGCACGAGAAGTTCCTGGACCTCTCCTACGGCGAGAACCCACACCAGAAGGCGGCGCTCTACGTGGAGGTGGGAGCTCGCTCGCACGTGCTCTCACGGGTGTCCAAGCGTCATGGGAGGGCGCTCTCTTTCAACAACGTGCTCGACCTGGACGCGGCCCGGCGCCTGCTGGACGAGCTCGAGCTGGCCGCCTGCGCGATCGTCAAGCACAACAACCCCTGCGGCGTTGCCGTCGCAGACCACATCGGCGACGCCTATGACCGGGCACTCGCCTGCGACCCCGTGTCGGCATTCGGCGGCGTCATCGCGCTCAACCGCCGGGTGGACCGCCCGCTGGCCGAGCGTCTCCACCAGCACTTCGTCGAGGTCCTGATCGCGCCCGAGTACGATGAGGATGCACTCGAGGTGCTGAAGCGAAAGGAAGCGGTGCGACTCCTCGAGGCGACCGAGCAGCGAACCTACGAGCCGCGCGAGCGGGACGTGAAGCGGGTGCGCGGCGGGCTCCTGGTGCAAGACCCAGACCGCATCGACGAGGGCCGCGAGTCCCTGCAGGTGGTCACCGAGGCCGGGCCCGGGGAGAGCCAGTGGGAGGATCTGTGGTTCGCCTGGAAGGTGTGCCGCCACGTGCGCTCGAACGCGATCGTGATCGCCAAGGACGGGGCGACGCTGGGGATCGGTGCAGGACAGATGAGCCGCGTGGACTCGGTGAAGCTCGCGATCCAGAAGGCGCGCGATGCTCGCGGCGGCGAGGCCGAGGAGCTGCTGGCGGGGTCCGTGGTCGCTTCCGACGCGTTCTTCCCGTTCCCGGACGGCCCGCAGCTGGCGATCGACGCCGGTGCCACGGCGCTGGTCCAGCCGGGCGGATCGGTGCGCGACTCGGAGGTGATCGCCGCCTGCGACGAGGCGGGCGCGGCGATGGCGTTCACCGGGCGCCGGCACTTCCGTCACTAGCCCGCGTCGCGGGCTAGCGTGTTGCCCGAGCTGCACGTCCTTCGCGTCTTCTGCGGCCTGCAGGCAGCGGAGGCAATCCGCTCGGCGTGTTCCTCGAGGGGGCGCGGGTAGGGCAGCGGATCAGCAGGCGGTGGCGGCGAACCTCGGATTCTCGGAGACAGTGTTCGTGGACCACGCGGGCGGTGCGGCCACGACGCGGTCGGCGTCTGGGCGTGGGTGGACGAGGGCGCGGGCGTCATCCGTGAGCGCGTGTTCGCCCGACGCTACGGGGTCGTCGAGGGCGAGGCGACCGGATCCGCCGCAATCACCCTCTCCGCCCGGCTCGGCCGCGAGCTGGACATCCGCCAGGGCGCGGGCTCTCGCATCCTCGCCCGCCCGCTGGGGAACGACATGGTGGAGATCGGCGGCCGGGTGGAGCTGGATGAGGTGCGGGAGCACTCGGTCAGTGCCCCCGGCGGGACTCGAACCCGCGACAACCCGGGTTAAAAGCCCGGCGCTCTTGCCAGCTGAGCTACGGGGGCGTGACCATGGTAGATCCCTAGCATCGGCTGATAGATCATGCCGCGGAAGAAGTCCACCGAGTACGAGAAGAAGCGTTCCTTCGACAAGACCCCGGAGCCGCGTGGCGGCACGAAGCCGAAGCGGGCCAAGGGCAACCGCTTCGTGATCCACGAGCACCACGCGCGGCGGCTGCATTGGGACCTGCGGCTGGAGCACGAGGGGGCGCTTGCCTCCTGGGCGCTGCCGAAGGGAGTGCCGCAGGACCCAAAACAGAACCGGCTCGCGGTTCGCACGGAAGACCACCCGCTCGAATACCTCGAGTTCCAGGGCGAGATCCCGAAGGGCGAGTACGGCGCGGGCACGATCGCGATCTGGGACCGCGGCACCCATGAGACCCAGAAGTTTCGCGACGACGAGGTGGTCGTCACCTTCGCCGGCGATCGGGTGCGGGGCAGGTACGCCCTCTTCCAAACCGACGGCGACAACTGGATGATCCATCGCATGGACCCGCCCGCCGACCCCGAGCGCGAGCCGATGCCGCACCACTTGAAGCCGATGCTCGCCACGCTCTCCACCCGCCTGCCGCACGACGAGGATGCCTGGGCGTACGAGCTCAAGTGGGACGGCGTCCGCGCAATCGCCTACTGCGAGGTCGGCCATCTGCGGCTCGAGAGCCGCAACCTCCGAGAAATCACCTCGCACTACCCCGAGTTGCGCCCGCTCGCCGCCGTGCTGGGCGCCCGCGAAGCGGTACTCGACGGCGAGGTGGTCGCCTTCGACGAGGACGGCAGGCCCAGCTTCGAGCGGCTCCAGAGCCGCATCAACCTCGCGTCGGAGGCAGCCGTCCGTCGCAAGATGGCGGACGTTCCAGTCACCTACCTGATCTTCGACCTCCTGTACCTGGACGGCCGCTCGCTTGTCGAGAAGCCCTACACCGAGCGCCGCGAGCGACTCGAAGCGCTCGAGCTCGAGGGGTCGAGCTGGCAGACGCCGCGCCACCACCGCGGTGAGGGAACGGCGCTGCTTCGCCTGACCAAGGAGCGCGACCTCGAGGGCCTGGTCGCGAAGCGGCTCGACAGCCGCTACCTGCCGGGGCGGCGCAGCCGCGCCTGGCTGGCTCCCCGGCCAGGGTCGGCGAGCCGGGACGATCGGCGCCATCCTGGTCGGCTACTACGAGGAAGACGACCGAGGGCGGCGCCTTCGCTACGCCGGGAGGGTCGGCAGCGGTTTCACGGAGGCGGAGCTCGAGCGGCTCGCCGGGCTGCTGGAGCCACTGCAGACCAAGCAAAGCCCCTTCGAGGGCCGGCAGCCCCCCAAGCAGGCCGTCTTCGTCGAGCCCCGGCTCGTGGCCGAGATCGCCTTCCGCGAGTGGACGGCCGCGCGTACCCTGCGCGCCCCGGTCTACAAGGGGCTGCGGACCGACAAGGACCCTGCCGAGGTCATGCTCGAACGCGAGGAGCCGCCGCCCGCCGCGTAGCCGTGGCACCCAGCGCGTTGCCGCTCGGCTCCGCCTTAGGCGAGAATGGGTCGGTGAGGGTCTCGGCCAAGGCGGATTACGCGGTGCGGGCGATGATCGAGCTCGCGGGCGGCACCGAGGAGAGTCCGGTGGCGCGCGAGCGGATCGCCGAAGCCCAGGACATCCCGTTCCGCTTCCTGGAGACCATCCTCACCGAGCTGCGCTACGCCGGGCTCGCCCGTGGGCGCACCGGGAAAGAGAGCGGGTACTGGCTCGCCCGGCCGCCCGCTGAGATCACGCTCGCCGAGATCATTTCCGAGGTTGACGGCCCGCTGGCAAGCGTCCGCGGCGAGCCACCTGACGAGCTCACCTTCCGCGGCGACGCAAAGCCCCTTCAGGAGGTGTGGATCGCTCTGCGCGCCAACGTGCGCGAGGTCCTCGAGTCGGTCACGCTCGCCGACCTCGTCGCCGGTCAGCTGCCGGAGCCGGTCCGCAGGATCGCCAGCGACCCGGGCGTCTGGCAGGCCGGCTAGCCGGCTGCCGCAGCGAGGCTCAGGCCGCGGCCAGCTCCTCGGTCCTCGACGCGCCGCTCGGCTCGAAGACCTTCGCATGCCGGGGCCGTGCGTAGACGATCTGGCCGGCGGCCAGCTCCATCAACTCGGCTTCGGCCAGAGTCATCTGGGCCCACAGCTGCTCCCCGTCGGCGAGCAGGAGCTCCACCCGTGCCTCGAAGCCGAGGTGCACGATCCGCTCGATCATCGCCTCCTCGGCCTCGACCGCCGGCACTTGGAGGATCTCGAGGTCGTGCGGGCGGATGAACAGCGCGCCCCGCCGGTTGACCGGCCCGACAAAGCCCATCACGAACTCGGTGCTTGGATGGTCGTACAGGTCTCGGGGCGCCCCGGTCTGCTCGATCCGGCCCTCGTTCATGACCACGATCTGCTCTGCGACGTCCATCGCCTCCTCCTGGTCGTGGGTGACGAAGATCGTCGTCACGTGGACCTCCTCGTGGAGGCGGCGGAGCCACACCCGAAGCTCCTTGCGGACGTTAGCGTCGAGCGCCCCGAAGGGCTCGTCGAGGAGCAGCACCTCTGGCTCGACGGCGAGCGCCCGGGCGAGCGCCATGCGCTGGCGCTGCCCGCCCGAGAGCTGCGACGGATAGCGGTCGGCGAAGCCGTCGAGGTGGACGAGCTGTAAGAGCTCGCGCACCCGCGTATCGATCTCCTTGCGCGGTCGTTTGCGGATCGACAGCCCGAACGCGATGTTGTTCTTCACGGTCATGTGCTTGAAGGCCGCGTAGTGCTGGAACACGAAGCCGACGCCGCGGTCCTGGACAGGGACGTCGGTGGTATCGCGGTCGGAGATCACGATTCGACCCGCGTCGGGCTGCTCGAGCCCGGCGATCACCCGCAAGAGCGTCGACTTGCCGCTGCCGCTCGGGCCGAGCAGCGCCGTCAGCGAGCCATCGGGCACCTCGATCGAAATGTCCTCCAAGGCGACGAAGTCTCCGAACTTCTTGCTTGCCCCCTTAACCGAAATGCCCATCAGGCTTCCTTTCTCTTGAACGCGTTCATCGCCAGCAGCGTCCCGATGGCGAGCATTGCGAGCACCAGCGAGGCGGTGTAGGCCCCTGTCAAGTTGAACTGCCCGAACTCCCGCCACACCCACAGCGGCGCGGTCTCCGTCTGGCCGACGACCCGGCCAGAGACCACGGCCACCGCACCGAACTCGCCCAGAGCCCGGGCCGTCGCCAGAACGACTCCGTATGCGACCCCCCAGCGGATCGCCGGCAGCGTGATGCGTCTGAAGGTCTGCCACCAGTTGGCTCCCAGGGTCTGCGCCGCCTGCTCCTGCTCGTCGCCGATCTCGTGCAGCACCGGCACCACCTCGCGGACGACGAAGGGCAGCGATACGAAGATCGTCGCCAGCACCATCCCCGGGAGAGAGAAGAGGACCTGGATCCCGTTGTCGAGCAGCCAGCCGCCGAACCAGCCCTCACGGCCGTAGAGCAGGTACAGCGAGAGCCCGATGACGACCGGGGAGATCGCGAACGGCAGATCGATGGCCGCGTTGATCAGTGCCTTGCCGCGAAATTTGGTGCGCACCAGGAGCAGCGCGCAGCCCACCCCGAAGATCGTGTTCGCCGACACCGCGATCGCGGCGATCAGGATCGTCAGATAGAACGCGTGCAGGGCTTCGGGCGTCGTAACCGCGGCCCAGGCGGCGCCAGCGCCGTGCTCGAAGGCACGGTAGAAGATCATCCCGACGGGGATCAGGAGCAGCATCGACAGGTAACCGACCGCAAAGAACCGCAGGCCCAGCCTCGAGGCGGTGCGACTAGCGGGCATGGCGAAGGCTCCAGTGAGTGAGGCGCCCGATCAAGAGCAGGACGACGAGCGCGATCAGGAGCAGGGTGACCGAGAGCGCCGCCGCGCCGGTCGTGTTGCCGCTTTCGATCTGAGCGAAGATCAACAGCGAGGGGACCTGGGTCTTGGGCAGGTTCCCCGACAGCAGGACCAGGGAGCCGAACTCACCCATCGCCCGCGCGAAGGCCAGCGCGGCGCCGGCCAGGATCGCCGGCGTCAGGTTCGGGAGGATGACGCGGCGGAAGGTGGTCAGCGGCCCGGCGCCAAGCGACGCTGCGGCCTCCTCCATCTCGCGGTCGAGCTCCAGCAGGACCGGCTGCACGGAGCGGACGACGAACGGCAGGGTGACGAACAGGAGCGCCAACACGACGGCGGCTCGGGTGAACGCGACATCGATCCCCACCGGGCTGGCGGTCCCGTAGAGGGCGAGCAGGGTGATCCCCGCGACGACGGTCGGCAGAGCGAAGGGAAGGTCGATCACCGAGTTCAAGATCCGCTTGCCCGGAAAGCTGTCCCTGACCAGGACCCAGGCGATCGCCGTCCCGGTGATCACGTTGATCACGACCACGATGACCGAGACGACGAGGATCAGTTTCAGGGCCGAAACCGCCAGAGGAGAGGTCAGGGATGTCCAGAACGCATCGAGCCCGCCCCCGGTCGACTTCGCCACCAGGGCCGCGATCGGGATCAGGACGATGAGGCTCAGGTACGCGGTGACCAGACCGCGCCCGAGGGCGGCGCGCCCGAGGCGCGGCCACCTGGCCAACCTCGGGGGCGCCGCCGCACGGGTGCCGGCTACGGACGTCATGCCGTAGCCACCCCCAGGCTCTCCGGAACCAAGGACGTCACCCGGTGGAGACCCCCAGGTCGCGCTCGATCTTGGCGACGCTGCCGTTCGCCGGATCGAAGAACTCGGTGTTGGCTTTCTCCCAGCCGCCGATACTCGGATCGTCGATCGTGAACAGGCCGGATGGCACCGGGAACTTGTCCTTGTTCTTGGCGAGCACCGACTTGTCAACCGGCCGGTAGCCGCCGTCCGCCCACAGCTGCTGCGCCTGCGGCGTCCACAGGAACTTGAGGAAGTCCTGTGCCTGCGTCGAGGCGTCGGTCGTGGTCGCTGCCGGCGTCTGGATCAGGATCGTGTCGTCGGGAACGACGTAGTCGACGTTCTCGCCGGCGGCCTTGGCCTCGATCGCGTCGCTCTCGTACGAGAGCAGCACGTCGCCCTTGCCACTCGTGAACGCGGTCAAGGCGTCGCTTGCGCTCCCCGGCTGTACGACGGCGTGCTCAAGTAGCGTCTTCAGGAACGCCAGCGCCTGCGCTGGCGACTTGCCCTCCTTGATCTGCGCTCCGTAGGCGGCCATCAGATTCCACTTCGCGCCCCCCGAGCTGAACACGTTCGGCGTCACGACCTCGACACCCGGCTTGATCAGGTCGTCCCAGGTCTTGATGTTCTTCGGGTTGCCCTTGCGGACCACGAAGGTCACCACCGAGTCCTGGACAATCCCGTGGTAGGTGTTCTGGTCCCAGCTCGAGTCGACGATTCCGGCGTCCACGAGCGCCTGCATGTCGGGCTCGAGCGACAGGTGGACGTAATCGGCCGGCTGGCCGGCGATGACCGCCCGCTGCTGGTCGCCCGAGGGGCCGAACGAGCTCGAGAAGGTCACCCCCTGACCCCCGGACGTCTTCTGGAACGCGGGGATCAGCTGCTTGTCGTAAACGGTCTCAGGGGTCGAGTAGGCGACCAGGTTGATCGGCCCACCCGAGCTTCCGCCTGACGAGCCACCGCAGGTGGCGACGCCAAGGCCGAGCGCGAGTGCCAGGGCGCCCGCGAGCCCGATACGACCGACTCTGGACGAGATCGCACCCTTGAGGCCGCCCCAAGGGCGCGTCACGAGCGGCCGAAAGCCATTCATTATCAGTTTATGCCTTTCTCGATTGATTTAGTTGACAAAATTGCCGGGGGACGGTAGCACAAGCCCAGGGTGCGGGCGGTACTCGCGTCGGTGGAATACGGTTCGGGCATGACTCTCCATCCCGCCGAGAACCGCGGCTATCGCGAGCTCTACCTCACCGGTCGCCAGGCCGAAAAGCGCCTCGGCCGGCTTGCCCCCGCGTTCGACGGAACCCCTGCTCGCGAGCCGCTGGACAAGGCGGCCGACTCGATCGCTCGGCTGCTCGATGAGCTGGGCCCGTTGACCGCACGGCACGACCTGCACGGCCGCGTCGCCGCCCAGGGAAGCGGGGCAACCCTCGGGACGGTGCGGGGCGCGGTCCTCGACCGGTTCCTGGAGCGCAACCAGGCGCTGCGGCTGGCGGTCGACGACCTCGAGCACGTGACCACTCTGCTCGGCTATCTGGCGAGCGTCAGCGAAACCCGCGGCGACATGAAGCTGCCCGAATTCTGCCGCTCCTGGGAGCGGCGGCTGCGGCGCCAGGTGAACGCCGTCCGCAAGGCCGCCATCGAGCTGGGCGGCGATCCGGACGGCGCCGTCGAGCCGCTCGACGACTCTCCGGCCGGCCGCGCGGCCCATCGAGTTGGCTGGTCGGTCGGCACGGTCGGCGAGTGGACCGACCGGCAGCTGGCGCGGCGAAAGCGGCCCTAAGATCGCGCCGACCGCACCTCGCCGACCTGACGGGCAGCGGGTTTGACCCATTTTGCGACCAGGCTTCGACCAATTTTGTGCAGGGATTAGTAGGCTCTATGCAGGACTTAGTAGGCTCTAGCTAGTTCACGAGCAGCTTTAGCTAGCTCACCAGCCAGCTTTGGCTAGCTCACCAGCAAGCGAGAGCCAACCGAATTACCCCGAGGAGAGCCACGGATGGGCTTCCGCAGCGGCTGATAACAGCTAGTACATTTGTCCAGGTCCCCACCAGCCGCACCCGATAGGCTAGGGTGCTGGGTGGTGTGCGCTGTAGTGCGCCCCGAATGGATGCGAGGCAGCACGATGGAGACATTGCGACGTTGGTGCCCCAAGGAGGGAGAACCCGTGCGCCTGCGGCCTCTTCGCGCTCCTCTCGCCACCGGGAACCTGGGACCAGCCGGTGCTTCTTGGCGCGCTCGCCGCGATCGCGGCAATCGCCTTCCTCGCTGAGGCTCGACTGAAGGTTGCCGCCGCCGCGTACTTCGACGCAAGCATCGTGCTGGCGCTCTTGGCGCTGGCGATCGCCGGGCCTTTGCCAGCCCTACTGGTGTGGATCGTTCCTGACGCGATCAGCCGCCTCGTGATCCGTCAGGACCGTCTGTGCTCACCAGGCCTCGTCGCGACTGTGAGCAGCTTCGCGCTCGCGGTCCTCGCGGGGTACGGGGTGCTTCAGCTCGCCGCCGCGCCGTCGATGGTCGCGGCGACACCGGCGCTCTTCACCGCGGGTCTGGTCATGTACTCCGTCAACTTCCTGTTCGCGCGACTCACCTTCGCGCCCTTCTACCAGGGCTTCCGGCCGAGCGTCCTGATTCGCTCCGAGTTCCGCGACATGCTGCCGCCGTTCGCGGCCATGCTGGCGCTCGGACTGGCAACCGCGGCGCTGATCGGGCCGCTCGGGGTGTTCGCGCTCGCGCCCCTCGCAATGGTCGTCGTGGTGCCGCAGCTCGCGCTCGCCGCCCTGGGTCGTGATCGCTCCGTCGCCCGGCTGAGCCGTCCCGATGCCACGAAGCTCTATGCGGCCGCGATCGCGGACGCTCTAGCTCTGCCCCGCCGGGAGCGGCGTACGGTCGCCGGCGCGGCCGCTGCTCTCGCCCGCGCCACGCCCGGAGAGCTCGAAGCCGACAGGTGGGGTGTCGAGGAGCTGCCCGACGCGATCCTGGCCGCCCTGCATGTCAACGAGCGGTGGGACGGTACGGGATGGCCGGCGGGCCTTTCCGGCTCCTGGACCCCGCTCCCCAGCCGCGTGCTCGCCGTCGCCCGGGCCTGGAGCGAGCTGACCGCCGGTGGCACGGTGGAGCTGTCGCACTCCGAGGCGCTGCTGGACCTGACCCTCCGCGCTGGCGCGGAGCTCGATCCCGCGGTCGTCAAGGCCGCCGAGCAGGTGGTCGCGGAGGAGGAGGCGTTCGTCCGCGCCCCCGGCTTCCAGCCCCGCCTTCACCGCCTGCCGCTGCCCCGCCCGGTGCGGCGAGCAAAGCTCCCCACGGTGCTCGCCCATTTGACGCGGCCCACCTGAGAGCACCGGTCGTAATCAGGCGCCGCGCCCCCATGCGGCCCAGAGCCGGCCAGGGCTCACCGCCGTGACAGTCTGCTCAGCCGAGGTCCGGGAGTCCCTGGTCGGGCGTCGACCCCTCGGCGTGGAGCTTGCGCGGGATGCGGCCCGCCCGGCGCGCCGCGTAGCCGGCCTCGACCGCCTGGCGCATCGCCCGTGCCATCCGCTCCGGGTCCTTGGCGCGGGCCACCGAGCTGGACAGCAGCACGCCGTTGCAGCCCAGCTCCATCGCCAGTGCCGCGTCGGAAGGGGTACCGATGCCGGCGTCGAGGACCACCGGCACCGAGGCGCTCTCGACGATGATCTGGATGTTGTAGGGGTTTCGGATCCCCATGCCGGAGCCGATCGGCGAGCCCAGCGGCATCACCGCGGCACACCCGGCGTCCTGCAGACGGCGGGCGAGAATTGGGTCGTCGTTGGTATAGGGCAGAACGGTGAAGCCCTCGTCGATGAGCTGCTGTGCGGCGTCGAGCAGCTCGACCGCGTCCGGGAACAGGGTTCGGTCGTCCCCGATCACCTCGAGCTTGATCCAGTCGGTCTCGAACGCTTCACGCGCGAGCTGCGCCGTGCGAACAGCGTCGCGCGCCGTGTAGCAGCCCGCCGTGTTCGGCAGCGCGAACAGCCCCAGGCCGTCGATCACCTCCAGCGCCGACCCGCGAGCGAGCGGATCCACCCGCCGCAGGGCAACCGTGACGATCTCCGCCCCGGAGGCAACCAGGGCCCGCTCCATGGCCTCCAGTGAGCGGAAGCCCCCGGTGCCGACGATCAGCCGCGAGCCCCATATCCGCCCGCCAAGCTGAAACCCGTCCACGTCACCACGGGAGATGCCCGGGTCTACCCGCTCGGCGGCTGATGCTTCGCTATCCACCTTGGACGGCACGGACCACCTCCACGCTCTGGTCGCTCCGAAGCTTCGTCTTCCCCCAGTCCACCCGGCGAATCACCTGCCCGTCGACCGCGACCGCGACGCCGCGACTGTCGCCGTCGGCTCCCGCCTCGATCACGGCATCGGCGACCGTGGCGCCCGGGGACAGCTCGACCGTCCGTCCGTTCAGCTCGATCGTCATTCCCGCGCGTCCTCGATGGTTGGTGCGGCCACCAGGCCGGGGGCGCTCTCGCCCGCGATCTGGATGTTGTAGGGGTTTCGGATCCCCATGCCGGAGCCGATCGGCGAGCCCAGCGGCATCACCGCGGCACACCCGGCGTCCTGCAGACGGCGGGCGAGAATTGGGTCGTCGTTGGTATAGGGCAGAACGGTGAAGCCCTCGTCGATGAGCTGCTGTGCGGCGTCGAGCAGCTCGACCGCGTCCGGGAACAGGGTTCGGTCGTCCCCGATCACCTCGAGCTTGATCCAGTCGGTCTCGAACGCTTCACGCGCGAGCTGCGCCGTGCGAACAGCGTCGCGCGCCGTGTAGCAGCCCGCCGTGTTCGGCAGCGCGAACAGCCCCAGGCCGTCGATCACCTCCAGCGCCGACCCGCGAGCGAGCGGATCCACCCGCCGCAGGGCAACCGTGACGATCTCCGCCCCGGAGGCAACCAGGGCCCGCTCCATGGCCTCCAGTGAGCGGAAGCCCCCGGTGCCGACGATCAGCCGCGAGCCCCATATCCGCCCGCCAAGCTGAAACCCGTCCACGTCACCACGGGAGATGCCCGGGTCTACCCGCTCGGCGGCTGATGCTTCGCTATCCACCTTGGACGGCACGGACCACCTCCACGCTCTGGTCGCTCCGAAGCTTCGTCTTCCCCCAGTCCACCCGGCGAATCACCTGCCCGTCGACCGCGACCGCGACGCCGCGACTGTCGCGGTCGGCTCCCGCCTCGATCACGGCATCGGCGACCGTGGCGCCCGGGGACAGCTCGACCGTCCGTCCGTTCAGCTCGATCGTCATTCCCGCGCGTCCTCGATGGTTGGTGCGGCCACCAGGCCGGGGGCGCTCTCGCCCGCGAAGCGCCCCGGGTGGGCAACCTCGGCCTCGGGGGGTAGCGGATCCTGGGCAAGCAGCGCGGCGACCGCCTCGGCGGAGATCGGGGTCAGCAGGATGCCGTTCCGATAGTGGCCCGTGGCCAGCACCAGGCCATCCAGCGCACCCGGACCGACAAGCGGAGCGTTGTCCGGGGTCCCGGGGCGCAGGCCCGCAACCGTCTCGACCAGCTCCAGCTCCGAAACGTCGGGAAGGGCGCGGTAGGCCTCGCGAAGCAACTCGAGCACGCCCCCCGCGGTGACCTGGATGTCGAAGCCGCGCTCCTCGACGGTCGCCCCGACGATCAGGCGACCGTCGGGACGGGGCACCAGGTAGACCCGCTCGGAGGCGACGATGCGCCGGCAGACCGGCTGGTCCGGATTCCCCCGGAGGGTGAGGATCTGGCCCTTCACGGGGCGCACCGGGGGTCGGGCAAGGGGCGGCAGCCAGGGCGAAGCTCCCGACCAGGCACCGGAGGCCAGCACGACGTGTTCGGCGCGGTGCTCGCGCCCGTCGCCGGTGATCACCCCGGTAAGCCGACCGTCGTCGGTCAGGATGTCCGTGACCTCGGCTTCGACGAGCACCTGGCCCCCGCAACGCTCGACGGCGGCGGTCAGGGCGGGCAGCAGCAGGCCCGGGTCGACTGCCGCCTCACCCGGCGCGTGAACGCCCGCGGCGCAGGCCGGGACGAGCCCCGGCTCCAGGTCCCTGCAGGCGCGGGGGCGCAGCCACTCGACGCCGAGGTCGAGCGAGCCCATCAGCTCGAAGCGGCGGCGCAACTCCTCGGACTCGTCGCGATCGAGGGCGACGTGGAGCGCGCCGCAGGGCTCGTAGCCGACCTCCAGCTGGCTGTCCTCGGCGAGCTCGGCGGCGAAACCGGGCCAGGCTCCGGCGGAGGCCAGCGCGAGGCGCATCAGCGCCTCCTCGCCCCAGCTGGCTTCGCTGACCGGGGCGAGCATGCCCGCCGCCACGTGCGAGGCTCCTGCGCCCGGGTGGTCGCGCTCGAGCACGCGCACCCGCACGCCGCGCCGCGCCGCCCGCCATGCACACGCGAGCCCGATCGCCCCCCCACCGACCACGACGGCGTCCGGCGCCTCCACGCCCCCGTCTGGAGAGCGCGATCTCTTCAGCGGCACGACGACGTCGTCGCGCTGCTCGCTTGGCCTCTTGGTGTCGTCGGGCACGGTCGCCTTCCTGTGTGGTCCCCACTTACTGCCGGGGCGCGTTCCGCGCCACCATCCCTGCGCCGGCATTACCCGGATCAGGTTCAGACGGTCGGCGGCCCGGATGCCGCCCTCTCAGCCCCAGCTCACGGGGCTCCCGTTGTGCCTCCATGGTACTCCCGTCGCTGCGGGATACTGGGGCCAATGGCCACCAACCGCGACCGGCGGCTGCGCATGCTGGAGGCGGCGCGGCTCTACTTCGTCTGCGATGGCCTCCCGGGGGGCCGCGATCCCGGTCCCGTGCTTGAGGCGGCGTTGCGGGGCGGCGCGGACATCATCCAGCTACGCGAGCAGGCCCCGCGTTCCGCCGAGGAGCTGGTCTCGCTCGCCGCCTCCTTCCGCCGCGCTGCGGCCGATCACGGAGCGCTGTTCATCCTCAACGACCGGCCCGACCTGGTCGCGGTGTGCGGCGCCGATGGCGTCCACGTCGGTCAGGAGGACATGCCCGTCGCCGAGGCGCGCGAGCTGGCCGGCCCCGAGGCGTTGATCGGGCTCTCGACCCACTCCCGCGAGCAGGTCGAGGCGGCGTGCGCGGGCACCGGCGATCACCGCCCCGATCAGCTCAGCGTCGGGCCGGTGTGGGCGACACCGACCAAGGAAGGCCGGGCCGGCACCGGACTCGCACTGATCGAATACGCCGCCCGCGAGGCCACGATCCCCTGGTTCGCGATCGGAGGGATCAACCCCCAGAACGCCTCCTCGGTGGTCGCCGCCGGGGCCGAGCGGATCGTCGTCGTGCGGGCGATCCGCGACGCGGATGACCCGGAGGCGGCGGCGCGCAGCCTGCGCGAATCGCTCGAGGTCGGCGTGGGGGTACGGCGCTGATGGCCAGCCGCGAGCGCCGGCGAGTGGAGCGCTCCAAGCGCAAGGCGCGGTCGACCGAGCGGCGGGCCCAGATCGCGGCCCGCTACGAACAGAGGAACCGCGCCGCCCGTGACGCCCTCGAGCCCCTGCCAGAGGATGAGCGCCCGGCGGTCGTCACCGTCGGCGCCGTGATCTCCGGTCTGATCGGCGCTTCGGTCGTGATCGCCTACCTGGCCGGCGCCACGGTGAATGGGGAACGTCCCGGCATCCTCCAGGTGGTCCCGCCGGCTTTGCTGATGGGCGTGATGTCGTTCGGCATGTGGCGGGTCCGCTACTGGGCGGTGCTTGGCTTCCAAGCCGTCCTCGCCCTGCTCATCCTCGCGGCGGCGCTCGGACTGGTGGGCGCCGGGAGCACCACGCAGCTGGGCGGCAACCTGGCGCTGATCGCGATCGCTGGCGCTCTCTTCTACCTCATGATCAAGGCCCTGGCCCGGATCCAGATGCCGGAGCGCGAGCCGCGGGAGTAGGCACTGACGCCAGTTCCCTTCTTATAGAGTCGAAGAGATGGCCGATTCCTACGACGTGATCGTGATCGGAGGTGGCCCGGGTGGCTACGTGGCCGCGATCCGCGCCGCCCAGCTCGGCCGCAAGACCGCGGTGGTGGAGAAGGACAAGCCCGGCGGGCGTTGCCTCAACTACGCGTGCATCCCGGCGAAGACCATGCTCTACACGGCGGAGCTCTTCGACCACGCCTCCAACGGGGCCGAGTTCGGCATCACAGTCAAAGGCGCCAGCCTCGACTGGAAGGCCCTCGGCGCCCGCCGCGTCAAGGTGTCGGAGTCGCTCGCTGGCGGGGTGAAGATGCTCTGGGACAAGAACAAGGTCGAGATGATCGAGGGCGAGGGCTCGCTGACCGGCGACGGAAACGTCAAGGTCGGCGGCGAGACGTATGAGGCGGGCGCCGTGGTGCTCGCCACCGGCTCTGTCGAGATGACCATCCCCGGGGTCGAGTTTGGGGAGCGCGTGGTCGACACCTGGGGTGCGTGGTCGCTCCCCGAGCAACCGAAGAAGATCGCCGTGGTGGGGGCCGGCGCCTCGGGCGCCGAGATCGCCTCCGCCTACGGGCGCTTCGGGACCGAGGTGATCCTGATCGAGATGTTGGACCAGATCCTGCCCGCCGAGGACAAGGACATGGCGAGGGTGGTCGAACGGACCTTCCGCAAGCAGAACATCACGATCTCGACCGGTCGGTGAAGGTCAAGTACGGCGATACCGACGCCGAGGTGGACTACCTATGCATCGCCGGCGGGCGGGCGCCCGACACCGAGGCGCTGAAGCTCCGCGAGGCCGGGGTCGAGATCGAGGACAACCGGAAGATCAAGGTCGACGAATACCAGCGCACGTCGAACCCCAAGATCTACGCGATCGGCGACCTCGTCGGCCGGAAGGCGCTCGCCCACAAGGCATCCGAGGAGGGAGTGGTAGCCGTCGAGCACGCCGCCGGCGTCGAGACACATCCCGTCGACGAGAACCTGGTCGCCGGGGCGACGTTCTGCCACCCTCAGGTCGCAAGCGTGGGCGTGACCGAGGCCCAGGCGAAGGAGGCCGGGCACCAGGTGAAGGTCGGGCGCTTCAAGCTGGGAGGGGTGGGCGGCGCGACGGTCTACGACGACCGCGAGGGGCTGGTCAAGATCGTCGCCGACTCCGAGTACGGCGAGATCCTCGGCGCCCATATCGTCGGCAACCGCGCCTGCGACATGATCAGCGAGCTGGTCGACACGATGGCGCTCGAGGGTGGCTACCAGGAGCTGGCGTCACCAGTAGGCGCATCACCGGCGCCCCGCCGCGCCGCCTATCTTGGTGGTCATGATCGAGCTCCCGGACCCCTACGTCCTCCCCCCTGACCTCCCGGAGCCGGTCGACGACGGCGCCGCCGATCACCTCGAGGGAGCGGCGCTGCCGTCGCTTTCGCTGCCGGCGACCTCCGGCGCTCAGATCGACCTGGCGGCAGTAGCTGAAGGCACGCTGGTCGTCTATTGCTACCCGCGCACCGGCCGGCCCGGCGAGCCACTGCCTCCGGGCTGGGACCGGATCCCCGGGGCACGGGGCTGCACGCCCCAGTCGTGCGCCTTCCGCGACCACTTCGCCGAGCTGGAGGCGCTCGGGGCAACCGTTCTCGGGTTGAGCGCCCAGTCGCTTGCCGACCAGATCGAGTTCGCCCGCCGGGTTGAGCTCCCCTACGGGGTGCTCAGCGACCCGGGACTGACCCTCGCCGAGGCACTGCAACTCCCCACCTTCGAGATCGGCGGCAGGCGCCTCTATCGCCGGCTCACCCTGATCGCCCGCCGCGGGGAGATCGTCAAGGTCTTCTATCCCGTCTTTCCGCCGGATCGAAACGCCGCCGACGTCGTCGCCTGGCTCTCCTCCCAGCCGGGCTGATGGCGGACCGCCCGGCCTTCTTCTACGACCTCGGATCGCCCTACGCCTACCTGGGCGCCGAGCGGGTCAACGCGCTGTTCGCGGAGACCAGTGGCGAGCCGCCGGAGTGGCATCCGATCCTCCTGGGTGGTCTGTTGAAGCGCTTCGGGCGCGACTCGTGGGCGAGGGGCCCAGGGCGCGAGGACGCGATGAGCGAGATCGAGCGCCGGGCCTCGGCGTACGGCCTGCCGCCAATCAGCTGGCCGGAGCCGTTTCCCGGCCACACGCTGGTCGCGATGCGCGCCGCTACGTACGCGAAGGAGATCGGCCGCACCGTCTCGTTCTCGCTGGCGGCGTTCCGCCAGGCGTTCGCCGCTGGCCGGGATCTCACCGAGCTCGACAACGTGCTGCTCGCCGCGGCCGCCGCAGAGATGCATCCGCGCGCCGTGCTCTCGGCCGTGGAGAGGGATTTGGTGAAGCGAACGCTCCGCGAGGCGACCGGCCGCGCCGGTGACCTCGGCGTGCGAGGGGTACCAAGCGTGGTCGTCGGCGCGGAGGTCTTCTGGGGCGATGACAGCCTGGAGGAAGCCGCAGCGGCAGCCGCCGCGTTATCGTGAGCGGCGGTGGCGGAGGAGCGCACCAAGACAGCAGAGCCCCACGTGGCCAGCGATGGCAAAGGGGCGGCCGCACACCCGCTTCCCGACCAGGCCACCTGCCGCGAGCTGCTCGAGACGATGGCGCTGATCCGCCGCTTCGAGGAGGAGGCCGGGCGCCAGTATCAGCAGGCCAAGGCCGGCGGCTTCCTGCACCTGGCGATCGGCGAGGAGGCGACGATCGTCGGCACCACCTCGGTGATGCGCCCGGATGACGACCTGATCGGCACCTACCGCACCCATGGTCACGCGATCGCCCGCGGCACCGACCCGAAGCGCGTGATGGCGGAGCTGTTCGGCCGCGAGGACGGCTGCTCGCGGGGCCGGGGCGGCTCGATGCACATCTTCGACCTCGAGCGCCGCTTCATGGGCGGCTACGGGATCGTTGGCGGCAACCTCCCGCTGGCCGCCGGGCTTGCCCTGGCCTGCGACTACAAGGGCTCCGACTCGGTCACCGTCTGCATGTTCGGGGACGGCGCTGCGAATACCGGCAACTTCGGCGAGACGATGAACATCGCCGCGCTGTGGAAGCTGCCCGTCGTCTTCCTGGTCGAGAACAACCTCTACGGCATGGGGACGGCGATCGAGCGCCACTCGGCGGTCACCGACCTGTCACGCAGGGCCGACGGACTGGGTGTGCCGGGGGTCCGCGTCGACGGCATGGACGTGCTGGCGGTGCGCGAGACCGTCGCCGAGCACATCCGGATCGCGCGCGAGGATCGCCAGCCGACCCTGGTCGAGGCCTTCACCTACCGCTACCGGGGCCACTCGGCCGCCGACCCCGAGGTCTACCGGAGCAAGGAGGAGGTCGAGGAATGGCGCCAGAAGGACCCGGTCAAGGTCTTCCGGGACCGCCTCCTGGCCGACGGGGTGATCTCCGAGTCCGAGGTGGAGGAGCTGCGCGAGCGGCTCGAGCGACGCGTGATGGAGGCGGTCGAGTTCGCGGACAGCTCGCCCGAGCCGCCGCTGGAGTCGCTGTATGACCACCTCTACGTGGTCGGCGACCAGGTGCGCGGCTGGTACGCCGTCGACGAGCGCACGCCCGAGCCGCACCGCGGCGAGGAGGAGCGCGAGGTCGGCGCCGGGGGCGAGGCCCGGAAGCTGGCGGAGGCCGGGGCAGCCTACGCCGGTCAGGAGAGCCCCAGAGGACGCAGTCCCGGCCAGACGATGGATGACAGAGACGCATCCGACGCGCTCAACCAGGCACTCGCCGAGGAGATGCGCCGGGACGAGAGCGTCTTCGTCATGGGCGAGGACGTCGGGGTCTTCCAGGGCGCCTTCAAGGTCACCGAGGGCCTGCTCGACGAGTTCGGTGAGAAGCGGGTTCGCGACACGCCGATCTCGGAGAACACGATCGTCGGCACGGGCGTCGGCGCGGCGATGGCGGGGCTGCGCCCGGTGGTCGAGCTGATGACCGTCAACTTCGCCCTGCTGGCCATGGACCAGATCGTCAACCACATGGCGGCGATCCCCTACATGTTCAACGGTCAGGTCCGCGTGCCGGTCGTGGTCCGGATGCCCGGCGGCGGCGGGCACCAGCTCGGCCCCACCCACTCCCACAGCCTCGAGGCCATGTTCCAGCAGATCCCCGGATTGCTCGTCGCCTCGCCATCCACCCCCGCAGACGGCAAGGGGCTGCTGAAGGCGGCGATCCGAGACGACAATCCGGTGATCTTCATCGAGCACGAGACCCTGTACGGCGTCCGCGGCGAGGTTCCCGAGACCGACGATGGCGACCTCATGATCAACTTCGGTGAGGCGGCCGTGCTGCGCGAGGGCGGCGACGTGACGATCGTCGCCGTCCTGCGGATGGTGGACGTGGCCGGGAAGGCGGCGAAAACGCTCGCCAACGAGCACGGCGCCGAGGCGGAGGTGATCGATCCGCGCACCTTGCGCCCTCTCGACCTCGACACCATCCTCGACTCCGTCCGCAAGACGAATCGCTGCGTGATCGTCGAGGAAGGCTGGCCGCACGGCGGCGTCGGCGCCAACATCGCGGCGCTGATCCAGGAACAGGCATTCGACCACCTCGACGCGCCGATCCAGCGGGTCACCGGCGCCGATGTGCCGATGCCCTACGCGAGGCGCCTGGAGCAGGCGGCGATTCCGCACCCCGAGCACGTCGTCAGCGCCGCGCTGGCGACGCTCGAGGGGACCATCTAGTGGCGACGGACATCGTCATGCCGCGCCTCTCGGACTCGATGGAGGAGGGCACGATCCTGCGCTGGCTCAAGTCGCCCGGCGATCAGGTTGCACTCGGCGAGGAGCTGGTCGAGATCGAGACCGACAAGGCGAACATGGTCTACGAGGCGCCCGGTACGGGGACGCTGATCGAGATCGTCGCTGAAGAGGGCGACACGCTGCCGATCGGCCAGGTGATCGCGCGGGTCGGGGAGGCGGACGAGAAGCCCTCAGGCGAGGGTGCAGCCGCGGAGCGCGAGGCAGCGGAGGAGGCAGACGACGACCGCCGGAGCCCCTCTCCCGTCCATGGGTCGGCTGCTTCGCAGAGTTCTCGCGTCCGTGCTGCGGAGGCTCCGTCGGCCCTATCCCCCTCCTTCACCTCCTCCACCCAGCGCTCGGCCGCCCGGCGGATCGCAACCGAGAACGGGTTGGATCTGAGCGCCCTGGCCGGCTCGGGGCCTGGGGGGCGGATCATCAAGGCCGACGTCGAGCGGGCGATCGCCGCCGGCCCCGCGCCGGTCGCGCCCCCGGCGCCGGCCACCGCGCCGTCTCCGGGCGCGCCCGCTGAGCCGACCCCGGGCGCGCGGGAGCGACCCGAGACCGCCAAGGGAGCCGTGTCTCACGAGGGCCTGACGAAGCTCCAGCAGACCGTCGCGCGGCGGATGGCCGAGTCGAAGGCCACGGCGCCGCACTTCTACCTCTCCGCGGAGGTGGACATGACCCGCGCGGTCTCCGCGCGGGCGAGGATCAAGGCGGAGGCCGCCGATGGAGATCTCGTGCCGTCGTTCAACGACCTGGTCGTGAAGGCGTGCGCGATCGCGCTGCGGGAGCACCCCCGCGCTAACGGCGC
>VAYK01000045.1:0-1824 GCA_005884985.1 Actinomycetota bacterium
CGGCGCGATCGAAGTCGACGTCGCCCACCAGGCCGTCCTCGGTGCGATTCATGCCGACGTCGATCACCGCGGCGCCCGGCTTCACCCAGTCCCCCCTTACCAGGCGAGGTGACCCGACCGCGGCGACCAGGATGTCGGCACGGCGGCAGACGCCGGCCAGGTCCCGGGTACGCGAGTGGCAAACGGTGACCGTGGCGTTGGCGTTCAGGAGCAGGCTGGCGAGCGGCCTGCCGACCAGGATCGAGCGTCCGACGATCACCGCATCGGCGCCCTCGGGCTCGACGCCCGCATGGCGAAGGAGCTCCATCACGCCCTGCGGCGTGCACGGGATGAGATGCGGACGGCCCTGGGCCAGCAAACCGACGCTTTCGGCCGTCAGTCCATCGACGTCCTTCCCCGAGTCGATCGCCACGATCACCGCGTCCTGATCAATCTGCTCGGGCAGCGGAAGCTGGACCAGGATCCCGTCCACCTCGTCGTCGGCGTTCAACTCCTGGATCAGGCCAAGCAACTCCTGCTGGGAGGTCGAGGTCCCCAGCCCGTGGTGGACCGAGCGCATCCCCACCTCCTCGGTCTGCGTTCGCTTGTTGCCGACATAGACGTGCGAGGCGGGGTCGTCGCCGACGAGGACGGTTGCGAGACCCGGAGCCCGGCCGTCGTTCGCGGCCGCGAGCTTCGTCACCTGCTGAGCGACCCGGGCGCGGACCTCTGCCGCAACCGCCTTTCCATCGATCACCCGCGGGCTCGATGCCCCGCCCCTCAGACCCAAGATCTCAAACCTTCTTCAGCGGCGCGTAATCCGCCATCAGCTTGCGCTCGGTGGCGTCGGCCGCAAAGCGGACCACGATCACCCCTCCCGGCTCCACCGCGGTGACCACTCCCTCCCCGAAGGTGGCGTGAACGACGTCGTCGCCGATCCGGAACTCGAGTGGCGAGGCGTGCGGCTGCGGGCGCCCCTGTGAGCCGACCCCGATTGGAGCGCCGAGGCCGGCGCCGGCCGCCCAGCCGGTGGGCGATGCCGCTCCCCGGCGATCCACCAGCTCGGCCGGGATCTCACCGAGGAACCGCGACGGCAGGTTGTGGCCCCGCCCTCCATGCAGGCTTCGCCGGCGCGCGAAGGTCATGCAGAGTCGCTGCTTGGCGCGAGTCACTCCGACGTAGCACAGGCGGCGCTCCTCCTCGAGGTTGCCCTCCTCGAGCGAGCGCATGTGCGGAAAGACCCCCTCCTCGCAGCCGATCATGAACACCGCCTCGTACTCGAGACCCTTGGCGTTGTGGAGGGTCATCAGGGTGCAGCGGCTCTCGTCGCTGCGCAGGGCGTCCTGGTCCGTATACAGCGAGATCTGGGCCAGGAACTCCTCCAGCGGCCGGACGTCGCTCTCCCCCTCCAGCTCGCGGTTGGCGTCGAACTCGCCGGCGACATTGACCAGCTCGTCCAGGTTCTCGAGCCGCCCCTGGGCAAGGACTGCATCCGGCCCGTGCCTGTGGCTCTCCGCTTCGAGCGGCTCGCGGTAGCCGCTGTCGTTCAGCACCGCCTCCATGAGCTCGGCCAGCGACGCGGCGCTATCGGCCGCATCGACACGCTCGCGCAGGCCCCGCATCGTCTCGGCGAATCGCCGCACGGCCTTCAGCGCCGCCGTGCCCAGCCCCGGCGTCCGCTCGGGCGCCGTGAAGACGTCCCAGATGTCCTGCCCGGTGGTGTTCGCGTGGGAGAGCAGTCGCGCCTGGGTCGTCTGGCCGATCCCCCGGCGCGGCGAGTTGACGATCCGCGCGAACGAGACCGCGTCGGCGCGGTTCGCGATCAGGCTGAGGTACGCGATCGCG
>VAYK01000045.1:1965-6258 GCA_005884985.1 Actinomycetota bacterium
CACGTAGCGCGCCTCGGCGTGCTCGTCGTCGAGCTCGACGATCGTCACCGGCTCGCCGCGGCCCAGCCCGGTCCAGAGCCGCTTGCCGAGACGATCCTGATTGTTGGCGACGATCGCGTTCGCGGCGTCGAGCACCGCCTGCGTCGAGCGATAGTTCTCCTCCAGCCGGACGACCGTGGTCTCGGCGAAGTCTCGCTCGAACTCGAGGATGTTGCGGATGTCGGCGCCACGGAAGCCGTAGACGCTCTGATCTTCGTCGCCAACCACGAACAGGTTGCCGTGCTCGGTGCAGAGCAGCTGGAGCAGCCGGTACTGAACGTGGTTGGTGTCCTGGTACTCGTCGACGAGCACCCACCGGAAGGCGCGGCGGTAGCGCTCACGCACGTCCCCGAACAGCTCCAGCAGGTTGACGGTGCGGACGAGCAGGTCGTCGAAGTCCATCGCGTTGGCCTCGAGCATTCGCCGCTCGTATAGCCGGTAGACGTCCGCGACGGTTCGCTCGAAATAGGAGGGTCCCTCCCCAGACCGCGCGGCACCCGGATGCGAAGCGGAGGCCACCGCGCGCTCGTATTCCTCTGCGTCGAGGAGCTGGCTCTTCGCGCCCGAGATCTGTGCCCGCACGGCGCGCGGCGGAAAGCGCTTCGGGTCGACGTCCAGCTCCTCGGAGCACCGCTTCACCATCCGCAGCGAGTCGGCCTCGTCGTAGATCGTGAAAGCGCGCTTGTAGCCGAGCCTCTGCGCATCGGCGCGAAGGATCCGCGCGCAGGCCGAGTGGAAGGTCATCACCCACATCAGCCGCGAGACGCGTCCGACGAGCTGCTCGACGCGCTCGCGCATCTCGCCGGCGGCCTTGTTGGTGAAGGTGATCGCGAGGATCTCGCTGGGCAGCGCCTGCCCGGTGGCCAGCAGATAGGCGATCCGGTAGGTGAGCACCCGCGTCTTTCCGGAGCCCGCGCCGGCGAGCACCAGCAGCGGCCCCTCGCCGTGGGTGACCGCCTCGCGCTGCGGCGGGTTCAAGTCGGCGAGCAGGCGCTCGACCTGCGTCGCGCCCGGCTCGATCGGCCTCAGCTCGGTCTCGGCAGTCACCGATCGAGCATAGCTATGGGCTCGGCGAGCCAGGGACGGGTCTTGGTGGTCAGCCGCCGGCCGACGACGGTCCCTGCTTCGGGCGCAGCTCCTTGACCTCACCCTCGGCCGAGTTGCCGTCCAGCTCGCCGAGCCTGCGCTCGAGCTGGCCGATCCGCTCCGCCAGGGCCTTGATCGCGTCGGCGACCGGGTCGGGCAGGTGGATCCAGTCGGCGTCGGGCCCCTCGACCGTTCGGCCCTCGACCCGTACTGGGTGGCCGGGATTGCCGACCACGGTGGAGTTGGGAGGCACGTCCTGGATCACGACCGTGTTGGCGCCGACCTTGGCGCAATGACCGACCGTGATCGGCCCCAGCAGCTTGGCGCCGGAGCCAACCGTGACGTCGTCCTCGACGGTCGGGTGGCGCTTGCCGCGCGCGAACCCGGTGCCGCCGAGGGTGACGCCCTGATACAGCGTCACCCGGTCGCCGATCTCGGCGGTCTCCCCGATCACGACCCCGGACCCGTGGTCGATGAACAGATCGGCGCCGATGCTCGCGGCCGGATGGATCTCGACGCCGGTCACCGCCCGACTTGCGTAGGAGAGCGCCATCGGCGCCAACGGCACCCCGGACTCATGCAGCGCGTGGGCGACTCGGTGCGTGAGGATCGCCTGCACACCGCCCCAGTTCATGAGGATCTCGGCCGTGCCGACACCGCGCGCCGCCGGGTCGCGATCGCGCGCCGAGGCGACGTCCGCCCTGATCTCTTGGACCACGCGCTGGAGGGTGTGGAAGCCGAGCATGGGAACAGGTTAGGGCGTGGCGGCCGGCCGGTTCACGGCTCCGGGGCGAAGAAGGGAAGCGACATGTAGCGCTCCCCGCCGTCGGGGATGATGACCACGACTCGCTTCCCCGACAGCTCGGGCCGTGCGGCGAGCTCCAGCGCCGCGTCGATTGCGGCCCCGGCTGAAATCCCGACCAGTAGGCCCTCGCGCCGTGCCGCCTCGCGCGCCCGCCGAAGCGCGATCTCGTCATCGACCGGGAGCACCTCGTCGATCACGGTGCGGTCGAGCACCTCGGGAACGAAGCCCGCGCCGATTCCCTGGATCTTGTGCGGACCCGGAAGCCCGCCGGAGAGCACCGCCGAGGTGGTGGGCTCCACGGCGACCACCTGGACCGGCGGGCGGCGCTCCTTGAGCAACTGCCCGACGCCGGTGATCGTGCCACCGGTGCCGACGCCGCAGACGAGCGCGTCGACCTCGCCGCCGAGGTCGCGCCAGATCTCCTCGGCGGTCGTTCGCCGGTGGATCTCCGGGTTCGCCGGGTTGTTGAATTGCTGGGGCATGAACGCGCCGCGCTCGCTCGCGATTCGCTCTGCGAGCTGAACGGCCTCTTTCATGCCGCCGAGGGAAGGGGTCTGATGCACCTCGGCGCCGTAGGTGCGAAGCATGGCGGTGCGCTCCCGTGTCATCCCCTCCGGGAGCGTCAGCACGAGCTCATAGCCGCGGGCCGCGCAGACCATTGCCAGCGCGATCCCGGTATTACCGCTGGTCGGCTCGACGATGACCGAGCGCCCGCGCTCGACCAACCCGTCGCGCTCGGCGGCGTCGATCATCGCCACCCCGATCCGGTCCTTGACCGACCCCCCAGGGTTCAGGTACTCGAGCTTGGCGACGACCTCGGCCCCCAGCCCCTCCGCCATTCGCTGCAGGACGACGAGCGGCGTGTTGCCGACCGTGCTCGACGCCTCCCGCGCGATCGCACCAGAACCCTCGGCTGTGCGCGACTCTCCACCCACGATCGCAGCCAAAGTACCTGCTCGCTAGATGTGGTACATCCCCGCCCCCGCCTCCTCGGCCTCGCGGCGGGCGATATCGGCGATCGTGGTGCTGCGGAAGACGTTGCGAAGTGCCTCGACCCCCTCTTCCCAGATGCCGCCGGCCTCCTTGCCCTCCTCCCCCACCCGACCGTCGAGCGACTGCACGACCTCGAGCACGGTGATCTCCTGGGCGGGACGGGCGAGCGTGTAGCCGCCCTTGACGCCGCGGTGGCTCTGCAGCAGCCCGTCGCGGCGCAGGGTCGTGAACAGCTGCTCGAGGAACTGCACCGGCATGCCTCTCCGCTCGGCGATCTGCGCGATCGGGACCGGCCGCTCGCCGGAGCGGGCGAGCTCGGCGAGGGCGATCACGGCGTAGCGAGACTTCGAGGTGACGGAGATCATCCTTGGCCCTTTGTATCGAAATCGGCGGCGTCGAAAAAAGCACGCTGTTTCCGATTGGCTCTTGGCGCGGCCCGTCGCCCGCCGCTAGGATGGGGCCACCGGCCCCGGACGGCCGGTGATTGTGCTCTCGGGGACTGTGCGACCCGCGGCATCCGTCGCGGAACCGGGCCGGAGTCAGAGAAGTGAGCGAGGACCGACGCTGCATGGTTATAGATGCCCACCCCACGGTGCGCCTGGGGGTGCGCGAGGTGCTCGGACGCCGATATGAGGTGGAGGAGGCCGAGAACGGAAACAGCGCCCTCGAGCTGCTGACCTCGGTCGGCGACTTCGACGTCGCGATCGTCGACCTGTGTCACGGCAACGGCCAGCAGCGAGACGACGACCTCTCCGGAACGGCCGCGATCCGCGCCCTGCGCAAGGCGCAGCCGGGCCTCGGGATCGTCGCTCACGGGCCTCAGGCCGAGGATCACGCCGCGACGGAGGCGATCAAGGCAGGTGCCACCACCTACGTCGTCAAGAGCTCGCCAGTGGAGGCGCTGAACCGGGCCGTGGACGCGGCCGTGGAATCGGAGCGGTTCGTGGATCCGGCGGCCGGTCGCTCCGTCGGCAGGTCTGCGCTCACCCGCCGCCAGCGCCAGATCCTTCAGCTCTACGCCGACGGCCAGTCGACAGCGCGCGTCGCAAAGCGCCTCGGCCTCAGCGCGGAGACCATCCGTACGCACACGAAGGCGATCCTCTCGCGACTCGGCGCCCGCGATCGCGCCCATGCGGTGGCGATCGCCCTTCGCTCTTCGCTAATCGAGTAGCCGCTAGATCCAGCCGCGGTCGCGTGCCATTAGTACCGCTTGCGCACGATCGACGGCGCCGATCTTCCGATATACGTTGTGGAGGTGGGTGCGGATCGTGCTCACCGAGAGCGACAGCTCGCGGGCGATCTGCTTGTAGACCTTCCCCTCGCTGAGCCCGCGCAGGGCGTCGACCTCGCGCACGGACAGCGGACACGGA
>VAYK01000209.1 GCA_005884985.1 Actinomycetota bacterium
AACCCCGCGATCAGGGCGGCGAAGCCCGTGATCGAGTAGCTGAGCGCGAGCCCAACGAGCAGTATCCCCGAGGCGATCGCCGCTGCAGTCTGAGCCCAGGTGCCGCGAGACCAGGCCAGATAGGCGCCCAGGGCGACCAGGATCAGCGCCAGGTAGCGTCCGAAGACGTTCGGGTCGTAGAAGAGCGAGTTGACCCGGAAGTAGAGGTGGATCTGGTTCGACTGGAGCAGGTTGCCTCGGCTGAGGATCAGATCGCGCGCCGCGTACTCGCCGAACGCGACCGCGGCGAACAGGAGGCCCATCGCCGAGACCGCGATCAGAACTCCACCCAGCATCCGTCTGGTCCAGCGCACCTCGCCCAGGAGCATCAGCATCACGGCGAACGGCACGAGGAAGAAGGAGGCGTTCTCGATGGCGTTCGAGACGTCGGCCGTATAGATGGTCTGGATCGCGTAGAGGACGAGCGTCGCGGCGAGGACCCGGTACAGCCAGATGCCCGCCGGCCAATCGGTGAGACTGATCGCGGGGGGGTCATTGGGCCGACGTCCGTCGGCCCGGGTCTCGCGCTCGCTCAGGGCCGTGTACGCGAAGCAGGCCAGTCCGCCGGCGATCACCATGTACAGGGGAATGAGCAGGTGTGAGGTATGGCCGCCGAGCTGCACCGGCACGCGCAGGGGTAAGGCGGCGAACACGCTGACCGGGAAGATCCAGGCAAACCGCCGGAAGACGGCGGCAGCACCGCCGACCGCAAGCAGGGCTACAGCGATCGCCGCGGCCAGCTTGGCCGGGTGACTCCGGAAGTCGATCAACCGTGTCGAGTGCCATACGTCTCCCGCAACAAGCGCCGGCGCGGCGATCAGCGCCACCGCCGCAGCCCCGTAGCGAAGTCGCGGGTCGCGCGCGAGCAGCGCGACCGCCGCGCCCCCGCAGGCCACCAGAATTCCGAGGAGCTGGAGGGAGGACGCCGTCACGGGCGACCGGTCTCGACGATGTCGATTCGCCGCGGATAGGCCATGTCACGATCCTGCCCGGGGAGGATCACCCTGAGCCGGTAGCGGTGGTTGGGGTTCGGGATGGCGCCGGAGGCGGTGCGGCCGTTCCAGGTGAACGAAACCGGCTTGTTCGCCACCAGCGGCCCCTCATAGAGGGTGCGGATCGGCTTCAGGTTCGGGCCGACGATCTCGACCGTGGCATCGGGATCGCTCTCGCGGACGAAGAACCGGATGTTCGCCACGCGGTACTTGCCCCGCCCCTGCGGCGAGATCTGGTGCGTGAGGTGCGTCACCTGCAGCGCCAGGTCCGGGGTCCGGGCGTGGACCACGATCGCCGCTGTGCCCACCGACGCCACGAGCAGCACGACGAACAAGGCCGAGCCGATGCGGTTCACGGCTTGGCGCGATCGGCCCCAGCGAGCACGACCACGGCGGCGCCACCCGCCGCCTGCTCCGTTTGCCGATCGATCGGTTGCACCGGCCTTACCCCGAGGTCATGCGCCACCTTCTGGGCGGCTCGCTGCTGCCCCGGCGCGTACATCACCACAGTCTGGTCGAACTGGTTGCGACTGTTGGTCACGGTGCCCAGCTTGAAGCCATTCACCCGCACGTCGTCCCCCACCTTCGCCGCCAGCCCCGGTACCGAGGTCCCGTTGAGCACCGCGACCTCGACGTCGCCGGGCACGATCCCCCCCGGTTTCGGGCCCTGCTTCGACGCCCCGCCGCCGCCCAGCAGCTCCCCCGAGCCAAAGATTGCCGCCAGGCCGAGCACGACCGCGACCGCCGCCACCGCAGAGAGCACCCATGGCTGGCTGACGCGGCCAACCAGCCGGCGCCAGCGCGGATGCGGCAGCAGGGCAGCGCGCTCCATCGTGATCCGCTCCAGGGCCGGACGCTCGTGGGTAACTCGCTGCGCCGGCGTAAGCGGCACGCCCGGGACCGCCGGCACGGGGGCCGTCGGTTCGGACGCCGGGGGCGGCGCCACCACGGTCGGCGCCGCGGCTGCCCGCCCGCCCGCCTCCACGTCGCTCGGCGCCTCCTGCTCGGGGCCGAACAGGGCCTCCAGCTCGGTCTCGGCTCGATCCAGGAGGCCCTCGCTCTCTCGCCGCTGGGAGGCGTACAGCGGCAAGAGCAGAACGAATGCAACCGTGGCGGCGAGCGCGACGTACGCCGGCAGATGGCGGGCGATGTCGTACACGCCCGCGACGGGCAGCTCCATCGCTAGCCGCTCCCGCCCGCGAACTGGGCGTCGTCGAGCCCCAGGGCCAGGGCCAGAGGGGCGCCATCCGCGCGAGCCCTGACATCTGTCGTCATCGCCGTGGTGGGGGTGTCCCCGAGCTTTGGCTTGATCGCCTTCGCCAGCTTCTTGGCCTGCGGCTCCTCCCCCGGCGCGAACATCGCCACCGTGTTGGTGAAACTCGACCCCGCGTTGGCGACCGTGCCTGTCTTGTACCCGGCGGCCTTCACGACCTGCTTGCCCACGAGTGCCGCGAGGCCCGGGACGCCCGTCCCGTTCAACACCGCCACGTGGGGCTTCCCGGAGGATCCGTGCTTGTGGTGGTTGCCGTCGTTCCCGCCGAAGACGCCGAAGCCGCTGGTCAGCACGCCGGCCGCCACCACCCCGATTGCAACGGCGGCCAGGACGTATCGCCCGTCGACCGGAAGCCGCCGATCCAGCTCGGTTAGACGGGGAGTCACCGCGGCCGTCACCCGTGCCCAGGCCGCGCCCAGCCTGCGATGCTGGGCCGCCGCCTCCTCCCCTGCCGCCTCGCCGGCGTCCGGCCCGCCGCGGGAGGCCTCGGCCGCCGCCTGTACGGCCTCGGCCGCCTCCTGAGCGCGCTCGGGAGCCCGGCCGGCCCACTCGCGCAGGCGGCGGATGTCTCGCGCCTGCTGGAAGAGGAGGAAGGCCAGGGTCGCCAGCCCCACGAAAGCGACGATGCCCAGAATGGGCCCGATCGACTCGATGACGTGCATCAGTGCGGGCGCATCTTAGGACGCGGGGAACCCGGGCCGGCCCGGGGATCAGGTCCGAGCAGGGGCGGTGTGCCTAGCGCGGTGCGTCCGCACCCGGGGCCGGGGACTCAGCGGGTATGGCCGAGGAGTCGGAGATTCGCTCGGTGACGACCTCGACCACCCGCTCGGCCAGCCCGGCCTCGTCACCGGCGGCGACGAACGCCTCGAGCCGCTCGATCGAGCCCTCCACCCAGGCTGGGTCGAGCGGACGCGTTCGCACCGCGCGCACGATGCGCTCGGCGCTCGTCGGCTGCGCACGCTCGTCGACATTGAACAGCTCCTCGTGGATCTTCTCGCCCGCGCGGGGACCGACGAACTGGATCGCCACGTCCTCGTCGGGCTCGTAGCCAGCCAGGTTGATCATGTTGCGGGCAAGATCGAGGATCCGCACCGGCTCGCCCATCTCGAGCACGAAGACGTCGCCCGAGCTCGCGCCAAGGTCACCCGCCTGGATCACCAGCTGGACGGCCTCCGGGATCGTCATGAAGTAGCGGGTCATCTCGGGATGGGTGACGGTGACCGGACCGCCCTTCTCGATCTGGCTGCGGAAGATCGGGACCACGCTGCCCGACGAGGCCAGCACGTTGCCGAAGCGGACGATGATGAAGCGGGTGTCCCGGTGTTGGTGCCCGTCCGCCTCGACGATCCACTCGGCCATCGCCTTGGAGGCTCCCATCACGGTCCGGGGATTGACGGCCTTGTCGGTGGAGATCAGCACGAACCGCTCCGCGCCGGCCGCCGCGGCCATTCCCGCCGTCACCCGGGTGGCGATCGCGTTGTTGCGCACCGCCTCGAGGGGATTCGCCTCCATCAGCGGCACGTGCTTGTACGCGGCGGCGTGGAAGACGATGTCCGGCTTGAAACGCTGCATCACCTCGAGCATCCGCTCGCCCTCCTTGCAGTCGGCGAGCACCGCCTCGACCCGGGTGAAGTGCCATTCGTCGAGCAACTCGCGGTCGATCCGAAACAGGTTGTCCTCGGCGTGGTCGAGCAGCACCAGGAGCTTCGGCCGCACGCGGGCGATCTGGCGGCAAAGCTCGGCGCCGACTGAGCCGCCTGCTCCCGTCACCATCACGATCTTGTCCTCCAGGTAGGCGCCGACCCGGTCGAGCTCGATCACCACCGGATCTCTTCCCAGCACATCCTCGACCCGGACCTCGCGCAGCTGGCGGGTGAGCTGGACACCGCCGCGCAGCAGCTCGAACACGGTCGGCAGCGTGCGCACGGTGATGTCGCGCTCGCGGCAGGCCGCAACGACCTTGGCACGCAGCACGCCCGGCGCCGAGGGGATCGCGATGACCACCTCGTCTGGCGCCGTGCGGTCGAGGATCCCCCCGATCTCGTCCGTCGATCCAAGCACCTTGACCCCGACCGCGTGCATACCGCGCTTGCGTGGGTCGTCGTCCACGAAGCCGATCGCACGGGCGCCCAAGTTCGGGTTCAGCCGCAGCTCCCGCACCACCATCTGACCGCCCGACCCAGCGCCCACGACGAGCACCCCGCGGGTGCGGCGGCGGCGCGTGGCCCGGTCGGGCCGCTCCGCGATCATCCGCCTCGCGAGCCGGGCGCCGCACAACAGGACGATGGTGAGCAGGAAGTCGAACACCACCACCGATCTGGGGAGGTTGTAGGAGTAGGGCTTGGCGAGGGTGAAGACCGCTACCAGCAGCCCGCTCGCCACCGCGGCGGCGCGGACCACCGGCCACAGGTCGGGGAGCTGGAAGTAGCGCCACCACTTCTGGTTCAGGCCGAGGACGCTGAACACGATCGCCTTGCCGAGGGCGACGAACGCGATCGTGCCAATCAGCATCGTCCAGTAGCGGTCGGGGACGCCGCCGGGTGAATCGAGGAAGCGCAGCTGAAATGCCAGCGCGAAGGAGGCCGTGGCGAGCAGGGCATCGGCTAGGAACTTCAACGCCCATCGCCCGTGCACGCGATCCGTTGCCTGGCGCCGCAGGTAGGTCCGCAGACTGCCGCTCGCATGCCCTCGCCAACCGTCGAGCTCGCTCGCCGGCGTGTCTTCAAGCATGCCGGGCTCGCCTGGTCCTTGGTCGGGTTGGCGTTCGCTCGGCACGGTACGACGGTACCCACCACGGCGGCGACGGGAGCGCCACATGCCGGCGAGTGTAATGCTGATCACCCGTGACCGCCGACATCCTCGACCCACTGGTCCGTGCCGCCACAGACTTCATCGACGCCACAGGTCTGGCGGGCGTGTTCGTCCTCATGACCCTGGAGAGTGCCTGCATTCCGATCCCCAGCGAGGCGATCATGCTGTTCGCGGGCTTCAACGTCTCTGAGGGCAACCTTTCCCTGGTGGGGATCGTCGCCGCCGGGGTGCTGGGAAATCTCGCCGGCTCGCTGATCGCCTACGCCGCGGGTTATTACGGTCGCATCGAGCTATTGGACCGCCACAAGTTGATCCACGTCAGCCGCCGCCATCTCGAATCGGCGGATCGGTGGTTCGAGCGCCACGGCTCGGCCACCGTCTTCTTCACTCGCATGCTGCCGATCATCCGCACCTTCATCTCCTTGCCGGCCGGGGTGGCAAGGATGCCACTGGGGAGATTCGTCGTCTTCACCGTCGCCGGCTCGATCCCCTGGGTCCTGACGCTGGCGATCGTCGGCCGGGAAGTCGGTGACCGCTGGGACCAGTGGAGGAGCCACCTGCACTACGCCGATTACGGGGTGGTCGCCGTGATCGTGATGGGCATCGCCTACCTGCTCATCCGGCGGCGTCGCGGGAGCGCCGAGTGGGAGCCGACGCCCCCGGCCTGAGCCCGGCTCGGGCGGTCGCGCTGGGGGCGGTCCAGGGACCGGCCGAGCTGCTTCCCGTGTCCAGCTCGGCTCACCTCTCGCTCCTCCCCTGGCTCGCGGGCTGGCCGTGGCACCAGCTCGATCCCGAGGCACGCAAGAGCTTCGAGGTGGCGCTGCACGCCGGGGCGGCCGCCGCGTTGCTGATCGGGCAGCGTCGCCTGATCGCGCAGGAGCTTCGCCGGTTCGACGCCAGGCGCGCCGCCGTGGTTGCGCTCTCCTTCGTGCCACCCGCGATCGTCGGCTACCGGTTCGAGCGCCAGATCGAGCGGCGCCTCGGCGGCCCCCGCGCCACCGCTGTGGGACTCGCCGCCGGGGCGGTCGCGATGGCGCTCGCCGATCGCCGCCCCCAGCAGCGCGGTCCCGGCGACGTCACGCCCGCCGACGGCCTCGCCCTGGGTCTCGCCCAGGCCACCGCGCTTGCCCCCGGGGTCTCGCGGAACGGCGCGACCCTGGCCGCCGCCCGCTGCCGGCGCTTCACGCGCGAGCACGCCAACCTGCTGTCGCGCACCGTCGCCCTGCCGGTGATCGTCGGCGCGACGCTGCTCAAGGCGGTGCGTCTGCGGCGCCGCGGCATCGAGCCCGGACTCGGCCGGGCGATGGCCGCCGGCGTCGCGGCGTCCTTTGCCTCCTCGCTCGCCTCACAGAAGCTGATTGACCTGGTCGAGCGAGACCGGGCGCTGTGGCCGTATGCGGCATACCGGCTCGGGCTGGCCGGCGCCGTGCTCTATAGGCTCGGCCGGCGATGAGCGAAGCGTACGCACGGGCCGGGGTGAGCCAGCGGGCGGCCGACGACGCGGTCGAGGCGCTTCGGCGCAGCCTGCGCGCAATCGACACCGGAAGGCCGTCGCGCGTGGTGCCGCTCCCCGGTCACTACGCCAGCGTCCTGCGGCTCGACGACGGCTCCGGCCTGGCGCTGTCCACGGACACCGTCGGCACCAAGATGGTCGTCGCCGAGCGTCTGGGCCGCTACGACACGATTGGGATCGACTGCGTGGCGATGAGCGCCAATGACGTGATCTGCGTCGGGGCGGAGCCGATCGCGATGCTCGACTTCATCCTCACCGATCGCGCTGATCCCGCGATCTGCGAGCAGCTCGGGGTCGGGCTGGCGCGGGGAGCCGAACTCGCCGGGATCGAGATCCCGGGCGGCGAGATCGCCCAGGTCGCGGACATTGTCTCCGGCCAGGAGCTGGGCGGCACCTGCGTCGGGCTCGTCGATCTCGACGCGATCGTCACCGGTGCCTCCGTCGAGCCCGGCGACCCGGTGATCGGCCTTCCCTCCTCGGGGCTGCACTCGAACGGCTACACGCTGGCCCGCAACGCGCTCGACGACATCTCTCCGGACGACGGACGACTCGGCCGGCCGGTCGGCGACGTGCTGCTCGAGCCGACCGAGATCTACGTGCGGGCAATCCTCGGGCTGCTCCGCTCGCCCGTCGACGTCCGCGGGCTCGCCCACATCACCGGCGACGGCCTCAACAACTTGCTGCGGCTCGAGGCCGAGGTCGGCTACGAGATCGATGACCCCCTTCCCGTACCGCCCGTGTTCGACCTGATCCGGGAGCTCGCCCAGGTCTCGGACGACGAGATGCATGAGGTCTTCAACATGGGCTGCGGGTTCTGCTGCGTGGTCGCTGCCGATGACCTGGACGCCGCGCTCGAGCTGGTGCGCGGCCAGTACCCGGGCGCCCGGCGCATCGGCCGGGTCACGGACAGGGCCGGCGAGGTGACCAGGGCCTAACGATGCAGATCGCGATCCTGATCTTCG
>VAYK01000046.1 GCA_005884985.1 Actinomycetota bacterium
AGATCCGAGACATTCACGATCCCGAGCTTCTTGGCCGTCGAGGTCAGGGTGCCGACGGCATTCGAGTCGGCGAACGGGGTGGGTGGGAACGCCGTCAGGCCCTCCTTCTCGAGGTCTGCCTTCGCCTGCGCGTAGGCATCCTGGGCGTCCGCGGGGACCTGGCCCGGGGCGGCGTGGAAGAAGGACGTCAACGCGGTGGAGGTGTATTCGGGATAGCCCGAGATCTGGCCCGCCTTCAGCGCCTTCAAGGCCACGACCTCGGAGCCGAGGTTGAGTTGCTTTTTGACGTTGTAGCCCGCCGCCTGGAGCGCTTGGGCGTAGATCTCACCGAGGATGTACTCCTCGGTGAAGTTCTTAGAACCGACCGTGAGCGTGACCTTGCCGTTGTCGGGGTTCGATTGGATCAGCCCCGCCTGGGCACTGGTCGTGGACGAGCTGCTACCGCCGCCTCCGCAGGCGGCGATGCCGACGGCCAGGATTGAGGCGGCGAACAGGACGAACAGCGCTCGCAACCGGGTCTTGATGCTCATCGAGAGCCTCCTCCGCTGTCTGGGACACCTCCCCGCACCGCGGGGATGAGGGAATCCTATGCGGCTGCACGCTCGCGCTGCAGCGCGAGCCCTCGCGGGGTCAGGAGCCACTGCACGCCGGCGAGCGAGAGCTCGACGATCAGCGCGAGCAGGGCGACCAGGATCGCGCCCGCGAGCACCCCCTGGTCGCCGTACACGTTTCTCGACAGGATGAAGTCACCGAGGGTCAACACGCCAGCCAGCGGCGCGATCGTTGCCGTGGCCACGATGTTGATCGCCGCCGTGCGCACGCCGCTCATGATCGTCGGCACGGCGAGCGGCAGCTGGATTCGGGTCAGGATCTGGGTTTCGCGCATGCCTATCCCCCTCGCCGCTCCCACGGCGTCGCGGTCGACTTGTTTGACGGCCACGAAGGTGTTGGTGAGGATCGGCGGGATGCCGAGCACCATCAGCGCCAGCACGACGTTCCGCAGGCCGATCCCGATGAACGCGACCAGGAACGCGATCACGGCCAGCTCCGGCACGGCGCGGCCTGCGTTCCCCAGCCCGATCGCGAACATCTCGCCCCTACCCCGGTGCCCCAGCGCGGCCCCGACCGGCAGCGCGAGCGCCAACGAGCCGGCCAGCGCGAGCCCCGAGACCTCGAGGTGGGTCCGGGTGAGCTCCCAAACCTGGCCCAGCCCTCCGACCTGGACGAAACGGGTCTGCGCCTCGCGCTGGTGGAGGATGAAATCGAACGCGCCCGTAAACGAGTGCAGGAATGCAATTGGCAGCGAGAGCTCGATCATGAGGCCCCGGCCCTCAGCCACGGGGTGGCGAGCCGCTGGATCACCAGCAGGACGAGGTCGAAGAGGATCGCCATCAGCATCGCGAGGCCGCCCGCGATGATGATGTTGGTCTTGAAGGTGAGGTCGGAGTAGATCTGCTGGCCGAGCCCGCCCGCCCCGGCGAAGAACGCGAGGGTGGCCAGCGCCACCGTAGAGACGGTGGCGACTCGAAGCCCGGCGACGATCTCAGGCACGGCCAGCGGCAACTCCACCCGCCACAGCAGGTCTCGTTGCGACATCCCCATCCCGCGACCCGCGTCCTTCGCCTCCTCGGGCACGTTGGCGAGCCCGGCGACGATGTTGCGATAGATGATCTGCAGCGTGTAGGCAGAGAGCGCGATCACTGCCGTGTCCGTGCCGAAGCCAGTGATCGGCAACAGGAGGAAGAAGAAGGCGACGCTGGGGACCGTGTAGAGGACACCGGTGAGGCCGGTGAACGTGGGCGCCAGCTTCGGCTGGCGGTGGGAGAGGAGGGCGAGCCCCATCGCCACCGTGAAGCCAACCGCCACCGACACCGAGACGAGCAACGCCTGCTTCAGCGCCGGATCGACGTAGCGATCGAAGTTGTGGGCGGCCCAATCCGCGCAGAAGAAGCGGTTCTCCGCGACGCAGGTGGTGGTGCTGTGGTGGTGGACGAAGTTGGACGGAAGCTGGGCCAGGGGCAGCATCACTTTGACCGTGGCGGCGATCACCGGAATCACCCCAGCGGCCGCTCGGCGGCGGGGCGCTCCTCGGTCAGCGCCTCGGGCGAGGTCAGGAACTCGGAGATGATCTCGACCGAGAGCACTCCGGCGATCAGCCCCTCGGAGTCGACCACGGGCGCGTACCGGGTCTCGGCCTGGAGCAGGTCGGACAGCGCGTCGCGCATCACGTCGTCGAGCTCGAGCACCGGATCCGGGCTGGTGCCGGGCTTCGCCGGTACGGTCTCCGCGAGCAGGTCGTCGTCGGAAAGCCAGCCCAGCGGCCGTCGCTCCGCGTCGATCACCAGCACGTAGGGCACCTCCGCCTCCGGCAGCTTCGCCCGTGCCTCGGAGGTCGCCTGGCCGACGTGGGCAAGCGGCGCCTCCCAGAGGTCGATGTCCGAGACCCGCATCAACGCCAGCCGCTTCAGCGCCCGATCGGCGCCCACGAAGTCCTCGACGAAGTCGTCGGCGGGCGCCATCAAGAGCTCGGCGGGGGTGGCGTACTGTGCCAGGCGCCCGCCCTCGCGCAGGATCGCGATCCGATCGCCCATCTTGATCGCCTCGTCGATGTCGTGGGTGACGAACAGGATCGTCTTGCGAACCTCGGCCTGGAGCCGCAGGAACTCGTTCTGGAGGCGCTCGCGGTTGCTCGGATCGACAGCGCCGAAGGGCTCGTCCATCAGCATCACGCCGGGGTTCGCGGCGAGGGCCCGAGCCACTCCCACCCGCTGCTGCTGACCGCCCGAGAGCTGCGCCGGGTAGCGGTCGCGGAGCGCCGGGTCGATTCGTACCAGCTCGAGCAGCTCCTCGACCCGAGCCTCCACTCGCTTCCGATCCCAGCCGAGCAGGCGCGGCACGGTGGCGATGTTGTCGGCGACCGTCCGATGGGGAAAGAGCCCGATCTGCTGGATCACGTAGCCCATCTCGCGCCGCAGTTGGGCGGGCGAGCGCTGGCGCACCGAGGTGCTTCCGACCAGGATGTCACCCTCCGTGATCTCGACCATGCGGTTGACCATCCGCATGGCGGTGGTCTTGCCGGATCCGGAGGGCCCGACGAACACGCAGATCTCGCCGCCCGGCACCTCGAGCTCGAGTTCCGCCAAGGCCGGCTCGTCGGCGCCTGGGTAGCGCTTCGTCACCCGGCGGAAGGCGACCGAGGGGGCCTCCACAGGCCCGTCGAGGCTGTCTGGGGCCTCCGCGGACACAGGCTCGCGGCGATCCTAGCGAGCCGGCTCCGGTATAGATGGTCACGAATGAGCGAGCAGGCGCACCCGCCGGGGTTGACCAGCGCCGAGGCGGCGAGGCGGCTGCACGACCTGGGGCTGCCGGAGCCGCCCTCCAGCCGCTCTGTCGCGAGCATCGTCGCCGGCAACGTCTTCACGCTCTTCAACGCCATCCTGGGCACCTTCTTCGTCCTCCTGCTGGCGCTGGGGCTGTTCGCCGACGCCCTGTTCGGGATCGTCGCGGTGGTCAACTCGGCGATCGGGATTCGCCAGGAGCTGAAGGCCAAGGAGACGCTCGACCAGCTTGCGCTCCTGATCGCGCCGAGGGCGAAAGTCGTACGCGACGGCGAGCTGACCGAGCTACGCGCCGAGGAGGTCGTCCCCGGCGATCTGATCCGGGTCGAGCCCGGCGACCAGCTGGTCGCCGACGGCGTGGTCGTTTCCTCGCGGGGCCTGACGATGGACGAGTCGATCCTCACCGGCGAGTCCGAGGGCGTCAGCAAGCGCGATCGCGATCGGTTGCTGTCGGGCGCCTTCTGCCTCGCGGGCTCGGGCTACTACGAGGTGGACGCCGTCCGCGATCACAGCTACGCGGAGCAGGTCGCGGGCGAAGCCAGGGCATTCCGTCATCCGCCCTCGCCGCTCCAGGTCGAGGTCAACCGCGTGCTGAGCGCGACCACGATCGTGATGGCGCCGCTCGCCGTGCTGCTGTTGGTCGCGTTCTTGGTCCGCAACGTGGCGCTCCACGAAGCGGCCCAGACGGCGGCGGCCGGCCTCGTGACGCTGATTCCCGAGGGCTTGGTGCTGTTGATGAGCGTTACCCTCGCCGTGGCGGCCGTCCGTCTGGCGCGGATGAACACCCTCGTCCAGCAGATTGCCGCCACCGAGGCGCTCGCCGCCGTGGACACGATCTGCGTCGACAAGACCGGAACGCTTACCGACGGCACCCTCGACCTGGCCTCGGTCGAGGTCGCCGACAAGACGCGGCCGGCGGCGGCGCACGAGGCGCTGGGCCGTTTCGCGCACTCGGCTGGGGAGCGGAACCGGACCCTGCAGACGATCGCCGAGCGCTACCCGGGCAAGCCGGAGCGAGTGGTCGCCGAGGTGCCGTTCTCCTCGGCGTGGAAGTGGAGCGGCGTTACCGTCGACGGGCGGGGATCGACCCGCAGCTACGTGTTGGGGGCGCCGGATGTGCTCGCCCAGGCCGGCGCGCTCGAACTGACGCCCGTCCTTCAACGCACGCTGGAGGAGCACACCGCCGCAGGGCGGCGGGTGGTCGCGTTCGGGGAGACGTCGGCGGCCCTCCCGACCGATCCGCGGAGCCAGCCTCCGCCAAGGCTCGAGGCGCTCGCCCTGGTGGCGCTGGAGGAGCAGCTTCGCCCCGACGCCGCCGAGACGATCGAGTTCATGCGGCGCCAGCGGATGGACCTGAAGCTGATCTCCGGCGATGCCCGCCAGACCGTCACCGCGGTCGCCTACGCGGTCGGCGTTCCCGGCGACGCCGGCGTGATCGAGGGGCCGGATCTGCCCGACGACAAGGCCGGGATCGCCCTCGCCGCGGAGCGAAACACGATCTTCTGCCGGATCACGCCGAAGCAGAAGAAGGAGCTGGTCGGCGCGCTCGCCGATCGCGGGCGCTTCACGGCAATGATCGGCGACGGTGTCAACGACGTCCCGGCAATGAAGCAGGCGAGGCTCGCCGTGGGAATGGGCTCCGGAAGCCAGATCACCAAGGGGATCGCCGACATCGTCCTGATCCGCGACCAGTTCTCGATGCTGCCGCGTGCCGTCGCCGAGGGCCGGCGGATCGCCCGCAACATCCACCGCCTCGGGCGCCTCTATGCCACCAAGACCGTCTACGCGGGGATCCTGATCCTGTTCACGGCGATCTTCGGCGGCGCCTTCCCCTTCCTCCCGCGCCAGCTGACGGTCGCCGCCACGCTGACGATCGGGATTCCGTCCTTCGTCCTCGCCCTGGCGCCGAGCGAGGGGCCGCTGTACCGCGGCCGGCTGCTCCGCGCTCTGGCCGCCTTCGGGGTGCCCGCGGGACTTGGAATCGCCGCCGGCTCGCTGCTGTCCTTCTTCATGGTCGACAAGATCTTTGCCGGCTCGCTGGCGGAGGGCCGGACGGCCGCCACTACCACCCTGATCGTCCTCGGGCTGTGCTTCATCCTCCTGCTCGAGCGCGGCCCCGGCCGTGAGCACATCACGATCCAGAGCTACATGTTGGCGCTCGTCGCCGGGCTGGGCGCCCTGTACGCGCTCGTCCTCGCCGCCAGGCCGGTGCGCGAGTTCTTCGACCTCGAGCTGTTGTCGGCCGGGCAGTGGTTCCTGAGCCTGCTGTCGGTGGCGGCCGGGCTGGTGCTGGCCGCGGTCGCCTGGCGGCTCCCGTACATCCAGGCGCTCGAGGCGCCGGCCGAGACACCGCCAGCCGATGGCCCGGCGCCCGGGGTCGCGCCCGCCACGGCGGACGACCCCCCTCCCACGCACACGGCGGTCCCGCAACCCGGGCCAAGAGCGTGACCGCGATGGCCACCGAATCCAACCAAGCCCACTCCGATCCGGCCGCGTCTGGCCGGCGGCGCACGAAGATCGTCGCCACGATCGGGCCCGCCACCCGCTCCGTCGAGACGATGGCGGAGCTGATCCGGGCCGGGGCCGACGTCTTCCGCCTCAACTTCTCGCACGGCAGGCGCGAGGAGCACGCCGCCAATGTGGCGATGGCGCGCGAGGCGTCGCAGGTCGCCGGCCGCGAGGTCGGCCTGCTCGGCGACCTGCCAGGGCCCAAGCTGCGGATCGACGAGGTCGAGGGAGGCGTGGTCGAGCTCCAGGCGGGATCGGAGCTGACGCTGACCACGCGAGAGCAGATGGGTGGCGCCGGTCACCTGCCCGTGTCCTGGGAGGGGCTGCCGGCTGCGGTCTCCGAGGGCGACGAGGTCTACCTGGCCGACGGCCGTGTGCGGCTGCGGGTGCTCGGGGCGAGGTCCGGCGAGATTCGGTGCGCGGTCGAGGTCGGGGGCGCGGTCGCCTCGCACCAGGGGCTGAACATGCCGGGGACGGAGATGCCCCTGCCGTCCGCCAGCCGCACCGACCTCGACTGGGTGGACTTCGCGGTGGAGCAGGGGATCGACCTGCTCGCGGTGTCCTTCGTGCGCCGCGCCGAGGATCTGGAGCCGGTCGAGCACCGCGTCCGGGCGGGCGGGACCGACATCCCGCTGATCGCGAAGATCGAGAAGCCCCAGGCGGCCGAGAACGCCGAGGCGATCATTCGCAAGGCGCTGAGCGGGATCATGGTGGCCCGCGGCGACCTCGGCATCGAGATCCCGATCGAGCGGGTGCCGGTCGTCCAGAGGCGGCTCCTGGCGCTGGCCGGACGCCACTCCCGGCCGTCGATCACCGCGACCCAGATGCTCGCCTCGATGGTGGCGTCGCCCCGGCCCACCCGAGCCGAGGTCTCGGACGTCGCCGCCGCGATCTTCCAGGGAACGGACGCCGTGATGCTGTCGGAGGAAACCGCGGTTGGCGAGCATCCCGTGGAGGCCGTGCGGATGATGGACCGGATCGCCCGCGAGGCCGAGCCTGATCTCCCCTACGGCGACTGGCTCTTCAACCGCGCGGCCTCCGAGCCGTCGGACGTCGCCGGCTCCGTCGCCCGCGCGGCCGTGGGCTCGACCTACACGCTCGGGCTTGCCGCTGTGATCGTCCCGACCCGCAGCGGCCGCACGGCGCGGCTCGTCTCGGGTGCGCCGACTCCAGCTCCTGTTCGGCGTCGGCTGCGTCCTCGCCGAGGACTGGACGAGCCTTCGGACCCTGTTGGATGAATGCGCTCGGCTCGCGAAGGAACAGGGCGTCGCCCGCAGCGGCGACCTGATCGGGATCACCGCTGGGCTTCCCGAGCAGGAGCTCGGCACGAATCTGTTCGAGGTCCACCGGGTGCCCTAGACCCTGTGGTCCCGGCTACCGCCGGCCGGGCGAGGCGAGCACCATCTGGGTCACGATCAGGTTCGCCACCAAGCGCTCGCCGCAGCGGACGCGGACCTCGACGACGTGGGTGGAGCGCCCGGCGTGGAGGTGCTCGGCGGTCGCGAACAGCTCGTCCCCGGGCTTGCCGGCCGCAAACACGTTCAGTTTCATCTCCACCGTGGTGAAGTCGTGGCCCGGCGGCAGGTGGCGGTAGGTCTGCCAGGCGGCGACACTGTCGGCCAGCGCCACCCAGGCGCCCCCGTGGACGAGCCCGCCGGGATGCAGGTGACGCTCGTCGACGATCATCCGCCCGGTCGAGCGCTCCTCGGTCACCTCGAGCGGCTCGACCCCGAGGTCGGCCGGGAGGCTGCCCGCGACCCGCGCGCGCAGCGACTCGGGCGTGATCTCGGGACCGGGCTCCGGCACGGCGGCGCAGGGTATCCGGCGGCGCAAGCGATCCGTGGGCGCTACCCCTTGAACGTCGAGCGGCCGGCGTCGCCGAACGGCTCGTCCCGCTCGCGGACCGCCTCGTGCCAACCGGCCTCGGCGGCCCGGCGCTGGAACGCGTAGCCCTCTGGCGTGTGGCGGGCGATCCCGTCGAAGAAGGTGCCGAGGAGCTGGGTCGCGTGCAGGCCCTGCGCGTACACCGACTGGTTGACGAGCAGCTTGTGCATCACGAGCTGGTTCACGGGCACCCGCGCCACCCGGCCGAGCAGCGCCTCGAAGCGCTCGTCGAGGCGCTCGGCGGGCGCCGCCTCGGTCGCGAGCCCCCACTCGACGGCCTCCGTGCCCGAGATCGAGTCGCCGGTCAGGAGCAGGCGCTTCGCCCGCGCCGGCCCGATCCGCCAGGACCAGAGCGCGGTCGTCGGCACGCCCCAGACCCGAGCCGGAGGGTAGCCGATCTTCGCCTCGTCCTCGATCACCAGCAGGTCAGAGCAGAGCGCCATGTCGGTGCCGCCGGCGACGCAGAAGCCATGCACCTTGCACAGCACCGGCTTCTCGGAGTGGAACAGGCTCATGAAGCCGCGGACGTTCCGCGACATCATCTGGAAGTCGACCACCGGGTCCCAGACGCGATCAGGGTCGTGGTTGGCCGCCTGGACGGCGGGATCGAGCGCCGAGCCATCAGGGCCGGCCGCGTCCTCGGCTGCGCCTGTGGGCGCGGCCGGGTCCGCTCCCCCGCGCCGGTCCTTCACTCCCTCGGCGAACTCGACCAGGTCGTAGCCACCGCAGAATCCGGAGCCGTTGCCGGCCAAGGCCAGCACATGCACGTGCGGGTCCAGATTCGCCCGGTCAACGCAGGCCGACAGCTCGCGCGGCATCTCGAGGGTGATCCCGTTGCCGCGCTCGGGGCGGTCGAGGGTGATCCGCGCCACCCACCCGTCGCGCTCGTAGGTCATCGTGCTGAGCGTCTCCATGCGGCTCCTCTCGGTCGAATGCGGGACGATCCTTCCACCCGTGGCGACGAAAGGGCGGTACACGACGATCGAGGCGGCCGGGCACCAGGTGCGGCTGTCGAACCCGGACAAGGTCTTCTTCCCGGAGGCGGGCCACACGAAGCTCGACCTCGCCAACTACTACCTCGAGGCCGCGGACGCGGCGCTGGTCCACCTGCGCGAGCGGCCCACCACCCTGAAGCGCTTCGTCGACGGCGCCGGCGGCGACTTCTTCTTCCAGAAGCGAGTGCCGGAGAAGGCGCCGAAATGGCTCGAGACCGCAACGACGCCGCTCACTTGATCTGGGCCGTGAACCTCGGCGTGATCGACTTCAATCCCGGGCCGGTGCGCCGCGCCGACCTCGACCACCCCGACGAGCTGCGGGTCGATCTCGACCCGACGCCCGAGGCCTCGTGGGACGACGTCCGCAAGGTCGCGATGGTCGTTCGTGAGGTGCTCGACGAGCACGGGCTGGCCGGCTTCCCGAAGACCTCCGGCTCGCGGGGCATCCACGTCAACGTCCGGGCGGAGCCCGAGCACGGATTCACGGAGGTGCGCCGGGCGGCGCTCGCCCTCGCCCGCGAGGTCGAGCGACGTGTTCCGAAGCTCGCCACCTCGAAGTGGTGGAAGGAGGAGCGCCACGGCGTGTTCGTCGACTACAACCAGAACGCCCGCGATCGCACCGTCGCCTCGGCCTACTCGGTCCGCCCGGTTGCCGACGCGCGGGTCTCCTGCCCCCTCACCTGGGACGAGGTGCCAGACGCCGAGGCGGCCGAGCTTCGGCTTGACACGGTCCCCGCCCGGCTCACGAAGGTGGGCGACCCATCGGCGGACATCGACCAGCACTCGGGCTCTCTCGAAAGCCTGCTCGAGCTCGCGGCCCGCGACGAGGCCGAGGGCCTCGGCGACGCGCCGTGGCCGCCCCATTTCGCGAAGCAGCGCAGCGAGCCGAAGCGGGTGCAGCCGAGCAAGGCCAAGCGGAAGTAGGGGAGCTACGCGTCGAGCTGGTCGAACGTGCAGTCGCCCGGGTCCTTGTCCTCACGCCAGCGCAGGACCTTGGTGCCGTGACGGATGCGGCCGTCGCTGACGTGGTCGAACGAGACCTCGACGACGAACTCCGGGCGCAGCTCGATCCATTCGAGATCGCGCCCGGCCGCCCAGCGGCTCGGATCGCCCGAGCCCCGTTCGCCCGTCTCGTACGGAGCCAGCTTGGCGACCAACTCACGCTTCTCCTTGGCCCGGAAGCCCGAGGTATGCCCGACGACGCGCAGCTCGCCGTCGTCGTATAGGCCCAGAATCAACGAGCCGACCGTCCCCTCCTCCTTCCCCGGCCGCCACCCGACGACCACGCAGTCGGCGGTGCGGACGCGCTTTACCTTCACCATCCCCTTGCGCTCGCCGGGTCGGTAGGGAGCATCGAGCTCCTTGTGGCGCTGCCTTTGCGAGGGTCCGTTCCATGGGTGTCAGCTGGATCGAGCCGGCGGCGGTCTTCTTACGCCCTCCGAGGCCGGCGAGCAGTGCTTCGAGTCGCGTGCGCCGGTCGATGAAGGGACGGGTGAGGAGCTTTTCCCTTCCCTCGGCCAGGAGGTCGAAGGCGCGCAGGAGAGCCGGTGTTCGCTCGGCGAGCATCCTCACCCGCGATTGGGCCGGGTGTAGCCGGTTCTGGAGTGCGTCGAACTGCTCGTGCCCGTCGGCCCCGAGGATCAGGAGCTCACCATCGAGCACGTAGCGGGCGGGCGGGAGCTCGAGCTCGGGGAAGTAGCGACGCAGCGGCTTGGCGCCCCTGGACTGCAGGTAGACGTCCTCGCCGTCGACGAATGCGATGACGCGAAAGCCGTCGAATTTCGGCTCGTAGATCCACTCCTCACCCTCCGGAATCGTCTTCCGGGACAGGGCGAGCTGCGGCTGGATGGGCGGCTTCAGCGGCAGAGCCATGCCAGCGATCCTAGCCCGGCCGAGCGCCTTCTAGGATCGCGCCGATGCCCGGAGCAGATCCGCCCCGCGAGTGCGACGTGGCCGTCCTGCGCGCAGGGATCGTCGGTCTCGCCGCGGCGCGCGAGCTTGGCCCGCGTCACGACGGTCTGCGGGTGGTCGTGCTCGAACAATGAGTCGGGGATCGCGACTCATCAGAGACCAGACCAGCGGTGTCGTCCACCGAATGAGGACCTGAGCGATGCCACCCCGCTGCGACTTGTCGACACAAAGACGGTCGGTTCAGGCATCCTCATCCTCACCTACCAGTCGGCAGGAAAGGAAGCGGAGGGGTCGGACTCCCAGTAGCGGTCGCAACCACGGACATCGCATCGTGTCCGTGGGGTGCTTGAGCGGAGCCTCCGTGGTCGGAGGCCCGCGCCGCCTACCCCGGCAGCTTCGGCGGCAGCGGCTCGATATGCGTGCCGTGGCCGATCACGCTCACCGTCCGCCCGTAGGACCCTCGCAGCAGCGTCGGGTCCCCCTCCCCCTTCCTGAGCGCGTCCCCGATCGGCAGCACCTCGAAGTCGGGATGGTTGACGAACACAGGCACGTAGCTGACGTCGCGCACCCGGACGTGGCCACCCTTGGCGACACAGTCGAGCAGGGCGATCAGGCCGTCCTGGCTCGACGCGGGCAGCCCCGCCTCGGGGCTCTGGTTCGAGATCAGGTTGCCCTCACTGAAGACGACGAACTTGTCGTTGATCCGCTCGATCGGCTGCACGGCGTGTGGGCCCTGGCCGACGATCGCCGTGATCAGGGACGACGCGGTGAGCTTCTTGGCCAGGCTCAGCTGTCCGGGGCTGGGCTCGGACTGGTATTCGGGGACGATCTCGCCGCCCCAGTGGAGATTGACGATCACTGCGTCGGCGCCCAGTTTGTGAGCCCGGCGCGCGTCGGCCAAGACCGCGTCAGGGCTGGCGATGTTCACGGACCACGTGTGGGGCGACGGGATCCCGTTCGTGTCCGTCGTGTAGGCGAGGAAGGCAACCTTCACTCCGTGGACGTCGACGATCACCGGCTTGCGCTGCGCCGCCGGCGACGGGAACGAGCCCGTGTGCTCGACGCCGGCGTGGTCGAGGGCCTCGCCCGTATCGTCGATTCCGGTCTGGGTCTGGTCGAGAGAGTGGTTGGAGGCCGTGTCGCAGGCGTCCCAGCCGGTGGCCTTGATTCCCTTCGCCAGCTCCGGAGGGGTGTTGAAGATCGGGTAGCTGGCCGGCGCCGCCGGGGTCATCGGCGTCTCGACGTGGCACAGCGCCAGGTCGGCACGCGCGACGTAGGGCTTGATCTCCGTGAACAGGGGGGCGAAGTCGTATTGCCCCCCGCCGAGGACAAGCGCCCGCTCCCAGACCGGCGAATGGATCAGCAGGTCGCCGCTGGCCTCGACCGTGAACCGCACGGGCTGCGCCTCGCGCTGGGCGCGGACCACGTCGCCGGGCGAGAGCGATTTTCCGCCGCCGCCCGCGCATCCGACGGCGAGGCCGATGCCAAGAGCTGTGGCCGCGAGGACCGCAAGCGCCGCGAGGCGCCGCCTGTGGGCGGCCCTGGGACGGTGGCGAGTACGCGGTTCCCCAGGCGCGGGCATCGGGTCGAATTGTCGCCAACCGCGCGGCTGTCGAGTCGGCCGGAGTAGGCTCGGAGCTGATGGAGGCGGCGACAGAGGAACGGGTCGAGGGAGCGCCGACAGAGCACCCGTGCTCATCGTTCGCGAAGTCGCTGTTCCTGGGCGAGATCCACGAGGAGCTGGTCTTTCCGTGGCCGCAGCCCGACCCCGACGAGCAGGACAAGGTCCGGGCCCTGATCGCCAGCGCCCACGAGCTGGGCTCCCGGCTGGACCCGCGCAAGATCGAGGAGGACGGCTGGATCGGCGACGACGTGATCCGCGAGCTCGGGGAGCGCGGCCTGTGTGGCCTCTATGTCCCCGAGCGCTTCGGCGGCCAGGGTCTCTCCCAGACCGGCTACGCGCGCGTGTTCGAGACCTTTGCCCGGATCGACGCCACCCTCTCGATCGTCCTCGGCGTTCACCAGTCGATCGGCTTCAAGGGCATCCACATGTTCGGCACCGAGGAGCAGAAGGAGCGCTTCCTCCCCGACCTTGCAGCGGGTCGCAAGCTCGCCGGCTTCGCGCT
>VAYK01000210.1 GCA_005884985.1 Actinomycetota bacterium
GGCCGCATCCCCTGGCGATGGCCTTCGCGGTGCTGGCGGCGCTCCGTCGCAAGAGGGTCGTACTGGGAGTTCGCCAGGACACCCGCGCGTACGTCAGCTCCCGGCATCCGGGGCGGCCGTTGCTCCGCTTGGCGGCTACGGTTCTCGACGCGATCTGGCGCGGCCTCGCCCGCGCGTTTCCGGTGGTGGTGGTTGGCCCCGAGATCGCCGCCCACTATGGCGGCGCCAGGTCGCTGCTCGAGATTGCTGTCTCCCTGGTCGACGAGCGAGACCTCGTCCCCGCCGAGGCGGTGCTCAAACGCTCATACCGGGACGAGCTCCGGGTGATTAGCGTTGGCCGGCTGGAGGCTGAGAAGAATCCCCTGCTGCTGGCCGACGTGATGGCGCGATTGCGGCAGGACGGCGATCGCTGGCGGCTGATCGTCTGCGGCGAGGGTGCGATGCAAGCGATGCTCGAGGATCGCCTGCGCGAGCTCGGCATCGCGGAGCGGGCGGAGCTGCTCGGCTACGTACCCTTCGGGCCGCGGCTGCACGCCCTCTACCGCGACAGCCACGCGCTGCTGCACGTATCGTGGACCGAGGGCCTTCCGCAGGTGCTGGTGGAGGCGTTCGCCGCCGGACTGCCCGTGGTGGCGACCGACGTCGGCGGGGTGGCGAGGGCGGTGGGCGGGGCGGTCCGCCTGGTCCCTGCCGGGGATGCCGGGGCCGCGGCCGCCGAGCTTCAGGCGATCGCCGCCGATCAGGGGCTGCGCGAAGAGCTCATCCGTGCCGGTCACGACTACGCTGCGGCCCGGACCGTTACCACGCAGGTAAAACGCTTGGGGGAGTTTCTGCGCGGCGCCGAGTCGCGGCCGGCGAGCGACTAGCGACCATTCGGGCCGGCGGCTAAGGATCCCTCCACTCCCGGTTCCCGAGGGCGAAGAAGCTCACCATCTTCAGCTTCGCGAACGCGGCGATCCGCTGGGCGGCGCTGTACAGCGGGTGGCAGGCGGTGAGCACGAGCCGCTCGTAGCCGACCTTGTGGATGATGCTGACGTCGGAGGCGTCAACGACCTTCGTCTTCTGGACCCGGTAGGCGAAGCTCGCATAGGGCAGCTCTACGTCGATCTCGTCGCCCTGCTGCAGCTGGTCCAGATGGCGGAACGGGGCCAGGTAGGTGGTCCGGTGGCCGGCGAAGGCGGACGTTCCCACCTGGCCCGGGAACGGTGTCTCCGGGTAGTGACCCGGTCCCTTCTGGAGGCTCGCGGTGTCAGTGCCCTGGACGGCGACCACGTCGAGGTTGATGCTCGGGATCTGGATGCGCCCGATCGCCTCGCCGGTGTGGACGCGCTTTGCGAACAGTTCGGCGAGGATCGCGACCTTCTTGCGGATGTTCTTGACGTGCGCGACCTTCCTTGCTCTGCTGGATCGACCCGTAGACGGTCGACACCGGTTCCTTCCAGACCAGCGTCGTGGCTACGTCCGCGAGCACCACCAGGCCGGCGGTGATCTGCGCCACAGAGAGGATGCGAAGCGCATGACGCACGGCGCCAATCATTGCGGACAAGCGCATCGGCGGCGGCGCTTCTTCACCCCGTCGGCGCGTGCGAGACTTCGCGCCTCGTGCCCGAGGACCCCACGCAGCGCATCGCCTCCTACCAGGCCGACCCGGCGCAGGTCGGGCGCGTCCTGCTGCTCTATTCCGGCGGCCTCGACACCTCCGTGATGCTGCGCTGGATCCAGGAGCGCTATGGGGCTGAGATCGTCACCCTCACCGTCAACCTCGGCCAGCCCGGGGAGGACTGGGAAGTCGTGGTCACAAAGGCGCGCGACCTTGGGGCACTCGACGCGATCGTCGTCGACGCGCGCGAGGAGTTCGCGCGCGACTACGTGCTGCCGGCGATCAAGGCCAACGCGCTCTACGGTGGCGGCTATCCGCTGTTCACGGCGCTCGGGCGGCCGCTGATCGCCAAGCTCGCCGTCGAGCACGCCCGCCGCACGGGCTGCGACACGGTCGCCCATGGCTGCACCGGAAAGGGCAACGACCAGGTGCGGATCGAGGCGACCGTGGCCACGCTCGACTCCGACCTGGGGTTGCTCGCGCCGGTGCGCGAGTGGCGCATGGGACGTGAGGAGGAGATCGCCTATGCGCGCGAGCACGGGATCCCGGTCAAGGGTGGAACCGAGGTGCCGCCCTACTCCATCGACGACAACCTGTGGGGGCGCTCCTCGGAGGGCGGGGCGATCGAGGATCTGAGTTCACCGCCGCGCGACGACGTCTTCCAGTTGGTGACGCGCCCCGAGAACGCTCCGGACGCGCCCGAGCCGGTGCGGATCGGCTTCGAGAGCGGCTGCCCTGTCTCGCTCGACGGCGACCGGCTCGGCCTCGTGGAGCTGCTCGAACGAGTGGCCGAGCTAGGCCGGCGGCACGGCGTCGGGATCGTCGACCAAATCGAGGATCGCGTGGTCGGGCTGAAGGTCCGCGACCTCTACGAGGTGCCGGCGGCGGCGATCGTCCTGCCCGCGCATCGCGAGCTCGAGAAGCTGGTCTCGACGATCCACCAGAACACCTTCAAGCGCGCGCTCGAGGACAGGTGGGCCTACCTGTGCTACGCGGGGCTGTGGCACGAGCCGCTTCGCGCCGACCTCGACGCCTACATGGACTCGGCGAACGAGCTGGTCAGCGGCGAGGTCACGATGAGGCTCTACAAGGGCTCGGCGACCCCGGTGGCGCGCAGCTCGCCCTACGCGCTCTATGACCGCTCGCTGGCCTCGTTCGGCGAGTCGGGCGGCGAGTTCAGCCAGGCCGCGAGCCCGGGTTTCATCGAGCTGTTCACCCTGCAGAGCCGGATGGCGCACCGCGTCCGGGCACGCGCGGCCGAGAAGCGAGAGGATGGGGGGGAGGATTGATGGCAGCGATCTACGAGCTGATCGGTCGCCTGGTCCTGCGGTTCATCAGGGTCCGCTACCGGCGTCAGATCCGCATCGCGGTGGGCATCGGCGTGGCGGGCGTCTTGGCCGGCGCCTACCTGGCGGCGACGCGCGAGCCACCCGAGGGCTGAGGCGGCGATCGAAGGGCGCGCGAGGCTCGTGCGTGCCTGCAAGATGCCTTGCAGCCACTGGCTCGCTCAGCCTGGCTTCATAACTTCCTAACGATTCGCTAGGATGCCGCGCTTGAACACCGCCGAGCTTCCCGGAGTCTCTCCGGGAGGGCGGGGGAACCACTGAGGCGGCGCAGGTTGCCCGCCTTGGGGCGAGTCGCGGCGACCGCCGCGTAGCGTCAGTCCTTCGGCGCGAGCCCGTCAGCTAACCCCGCAGGCAGTGAAGGATGGACCGTAGACGCCAGACACCTGATGGCAGCTCAAGCGCCGACGGGCGGCATCGCCGCGTGCGCCGGGGCGGCCTGGTCGCGCTGGCCGCGGGGATCGCGCTCGTGCTGCCCGCGGCCAACTCGGGCGCCCAAAGCGTCGAGCAGCTGAACTCCCAGATCTCCTCCGCCCAGTCGCAGGCGCAGAGCCTCGGCGCCGAGATCGACGCCAAGGCCTCGCAGGTTG
>VAYK01000211.1 GCA_005884985.1 Actinomycetota bacterium
CAAGTTCGCGGACATCTCGTACAAGTGCGACGAGCGTGGGCTCAATGCCGCGGACAACGCATTCTGCAAGAGCCTGCTGAGCCGGGTCGCGAACCAGCTCGTCAACATGAACAACGGCTTGTCGACACTGCAGTTCCAGAGCCTTTCCGTGAGCGCGCAGCGTCCGCAGAACCTCCTCCAGGGCGGCACCCAGGACAACGGGACGTTCCAGTACAACGGCTCCCGCAACGTCTGGCCCCAGGAGATCTACGGCGACGGCGGCCAGTCCGGCTTCAACGTCGACAACGACGGGCTGCGCTTCAACACGTTCACCGGCCAGGCGAACGATGCGAACTTCCGCGACGGCGACCCGACGAAGTGGGTGATCATCTCGGCGCCGATCCTGTCCAGCCCGGAGGGGGCATACTTCTACCCCCCGATCATCGCGGACCCGCACCCCGCCCAGGCAGGCTCCATCTTCCAGGGCTCGTTCTCCGTCTGGCGGACGCAGGACTGGGGCGGCGATCGCGACTACCTCGAAGCCAACTGCGCCGAGTTCACGACGTCCGCCACCCAGCCCGGGTGCGGTGATTTCGTCATCATCGGCGACGGCGTTCCGTCGACGCAGCTGAATTCGGCGTTGTGGGGAACCCGGGCGGGCGGCGCGGTGGCCTGGATCGCGCGGGCTCCACAGCCCAAGAATACCGGCACGATGTGGGCGGCGACGGGCGCCGGCCGCGTGTTCATCACCGACAACGCGGACGCAGCGGCGGCCTCCGTGGTCTGGCACCGAGGCGATCCCGTGGCGAACGATCCCGGCCGTGCCATCTCCGCGATCGCTGTCGATCCCACGAACGCGCATCACGCGTGGATCTCCTACAACGGCTACAACGTCAACACGCCCGCGACACCGGGACATGTCTTCGAAGTGACGTGGAGCGGGGCGGGCACGGCGACCTGGGTCGATCGCAGCTACAACCTGCCCGATTTCCCAATTACAGCGGTGGTCCATGACGACGTGACCGGTGATCTCTACGCGGCCTCCGACTTCGGCGTCATGACCCTCGCCGGGGGATCGGCGACCTGGACGGTGGCGGGGTCCGGGTTGCCGATGGTCGAGGTCCCCGGCCTGACCATCGTGCCCAGCGCGCGCATCCTGTACGCCGCAACGCACGGGCGCAGCGCCTGGTCCCTGGCCCTTCCGTAGCTTCGTTCTTGCCGTGGGCGGGGTAGAGAGATCTGCCCCGCCCCCCTCGCCGCCCTAGCGGCGGTAGACGGCGGCGGACAGCGCGGGCCCGATCGCGGGATCGGCGCCCAGCATCTTCTCGTACAGGCGGTGTTGCCTCTCCAGGGCCGCCTGGTACACGGGCGCGCGCGACGCGTCCGGCTCGTAGACGTCCTCCGTGCCGAGCGCTTCGTCGGCCAGCGTCCGCCAGAGAGAGAGTCCGCGCAGGGTCAGGATGGCGGCGCCGCGCGAGGTCAGCTCCTCGCTGCGCGAGAGGTGGACGCGCCGTCCGATTACGTCGGCCATGAGCTGGACCCAGTACGGGGACGCGCTCATGGCCCCACCGCTGGCCACGATCTCGTGGGTCGGCGAGGCGTGCGGCGAGAGGAGGCGGCCCACGATCGCGACCCGGAAGGCCACCGCCTCCAGCCAGGCCTGCAGGATCTGGAGCGCGCTGGTGGCGGGATGGATGCCGGCGGTGATCGACTCTGCGTCGTTGGACCAGCCGGGACTGCGCTCGCCGGCCACGAAGGGCAGGATGGTCAGGCCATGTCCGTCGGGCGGCAGCGCGCGCAGGGCGGCGTCCAGCTTCTTGTCGGGGGGAAGGCGCAAGGTGGCCGTCGCCCAGGCGAAGACGTTTCCGCCCTCGCTGAGCGCCCCGCCCAGCAGCGTCTCCTTGGCCCCGACCTTGTAGGCCCAGAGTCCCGCGGGCACGGATGGCGTCGCGTCGGGCAGGACGACGCGCATGGCCCCGGTGGTGCCGACGGTGAGCGCGATCCGGTCGGGCGAGACGCATCCGCTCCCCACGTTCGCGGCCGCGCCATCGCCGACGGCGAGGAAGAAGGGCACGTCGCGCAAGGCGGGCCAGCGCTTGGCGTACTTCGGGGCCAAGCCGCGCAAGGAATGGTCGTAGTCGGCCAGCGGCGGGAGGGCGTCGGCGCTGACGTGGAGATGGCGCAGCAGCGCCTGGTCCCATTGGAGAGAGCGGCGATCGAGCAGCCCGCTCCAGGCCGCGACCGAGTAGGAGACGGGCACCGCCGAGGTCCCGAACCACCGCCCGTAGAGGAGCGAGCCCACGGGCAGCCAGCGCTTCACGCGGCGCGCGAGGCCGGGATGCGCGGCCTCCAGCCAGCGCAGGCGGGCCGGCATGTACGACGTGTGGAGCGGACACCCCGTGCGCTGATACACCTCCGCGAAGTCCAGCTCGTGGCGCAGCTCCTGGGCCTGGCCGCGGGCGCGCGTGTCCGCATAGGTATAGAGAGGCGTGACGGGCACGCCCCGCGCGTCCACGCCGCAGGCCGCGAACACGAGCGTGTCGAGACCGACGGCGGCGATGTCCTTCGCCCGCGCGCGCGCCTTGGCCAGGACCGCGTCCACGACCTTCTCGGTCTCCACGACCAGGGCGAGCGCGTCTTCATCCGCGGTGCCGTCGGCCGCGGTGTGGAGGGCGAAGTGCCGCGCCTCCTGCGAGCCTTCGACGAGGCGGGCGCGGCGATCGTAGAGGTTCGCCCGCACCGACGAGCTGCCCACGTCGATCACCAGGATGAACCGGCGCCCCCCGGGCGATTTCTTCCGCGCGGTTGCCTTCCGGGTCACGGTGCCGCGGGCGACGCGGCGGGCCCTTCGCGCCGCGCCCGGAAGTAGCCGACGATCTTGTCCCGCCATTGCGCCGCCTCGGCCGCCTGCCGGTGGAGCTTCGCGAGGACGGCCTGGTGCCGCTCGGTATCGACCCGGCCCCGCAGCGCCGTCCAGCGCTCCTCGAAGGCGCGCGCCTCCCCGGCGCCGCGCGTGTAGTGCCAGACGAGCTCGTCCCAGAGCGTGCGGCCGGAGCGCATCGTGCGGTCCCAGGACACGTGATGGAACCATAGGAGGAGGCGCTCGGGAACGGTGGCGGGATCCGCCCACTGCTCGCGCAGCGGCGACCGGTACTGGGAGACGGCGTCGCTGCCCGCCCGCGTGCGATCGAAGCCGATGCCGCTCGCGTCCGCCCGATGGTAGTAGGTCGCGGACCAGTCGGCGCGGCGCGGATCGGTGTTCTCGGGCATGGGCGCGTAGTGGTCGCCGCCGATGAGATGGTGCAGCCCCAGGGGCATGGTGTAGTCCACGAAGGCCTCGCGCGAGCGCAGCATGATGTCGCGGATCGCGGCCACCACTTCGGGCGCGCTTGACCAGGTCATGCGGATCCATTCGTCCGCGATGCCTTCGGCGGTCAGGGACGGATCCCACGCGAGCCGGCCGTAGGCGTACCAGTTGGCCTGCGCGAAGTCGTGCCCGGTCCAGTTGGTGTCGCTCCCCGTGTTGGCCACGCCCGCCATCCCCGTCTGCCGGTGTCCCTCGAGCGTGCCGTCCACCACCTTCGCCGCCGTGGATCCGGGGCCCCTGGCGTAGGTGTCCGCGTCGAGGAATTCCTTCCACATCGGCGCGAGGTAGACGAGGTGCGTGGACTGGCCCAGGTACTCCTGCGTGACCTGCAGCTCGGCCATGATCGGCGTGCCCGGGAGCGCACCGAAGAGGGGATGGAAGGGCTCGCGCGGCTGGAAGTCCAGCGGTCCGTTCTTGACCTGCACGAACACGTTGTCGCGGAAGCGGCCGTCGAGGGGCACGAACTCCTTGTACGCGCGCTTGACGCGGTCGGGGTCGACGTCGGCGTCGTACACGAAGGCCCGGTACATCACGACCCCGCCGTGCGGCCGCACCGCGTCGGCGAGGACGTTCGCCCCGTCCGCGTGCGTGCGGTGGTAGTCCTGGGGGCCGGGCTGCCCCTCGCTGTTCGCCTTCACGAGGAAGCCGCCGAAGTCGGGGATCCGCGCGTAGATCTCGTCCGCCTTGTCG
>VAYK01000212.1 GCA_005884985.1 Actinomycetota bacterium
GACGTTCTCCCACGTCGTCAGATTCGGAAACAGGTTCGACCCCTGGAAGACGTACGCGATCCCCTGCGCTCGGGCCCGCCCGCGCGCGGCAGCGTCGAGCGTCGACAGAGGCTCGCCCCTCCAGCTCACCGTTCCGGACGTTGGGACCAGGAGACCGCCGAGGACGTGCAGGAGCGTGGTCTTGCCCGACCCGGAGCGCCCCAGGAGCGCCAGGTGCTCGCCGGCCGCGATCTCGAGGTCGACGTCGCGCAGCGCCTCGACCTGGGCCTCGCCACGGCCGTAGACCACGCTCACCGAGTCGCAGGCGGCGAGCGCCGTGCGGGCGGCGACGGCGACGCTCACGCCTCAACCCTTCCGTCGCGAATTTGGACGACGCGATCGCAGGCGCCGGCAACGCGATCGGCGTGCGTCACGACCAGGACCGTGCTGTCGTAGACGCTCCGCAGCTCGCGCAGCGCCTCGAGCACGATCGCCTCGTTTCGCTCGTCCAGCTCGCCGGTCGGCTCGTCGGCGAGGACCAGACGGGCCTGCCGCGCAGCGGCGGCGGCGATCGCCACCCGCTGCTGCTCGCCGCCGGAGAGCGCCGCCGGGCGTAGGTGCTGTCGCTCGCCGAGCCCAAACGCCTCGAGCGCTTCGGAGGCGGCGTTCTCGGCGTCGGAGCGCCCGGCGAGTCTCAGCGCGGTGGCGACATTCTCACGCGCCGAGAGGGCCGGCCAGAGGTTGTCGGACTGGAAGACGATCGCGATCTGGCGAGCGCGATAGTCGGCGAGCTCGTTCTCCCCAAGCCGCGCGAGCGAGCGCTCGAGCGCTCGCACCTCGCCGGCGGATGGGGTGTCCATCGCCGCCGCGAGAGCCAGCACCGTGCTCTTCCCGCTTCCCGAGGGGCCCACGATCGCCACCATCTCCCCCGGCTCGATCCGCAGGTCCAATCCGCGCAGGGCGACGGTCTCCGCCGGTCCCGAGCGATAGATCTTGAACACGTCGTGGAACTCGAGCGCGCCCCAGTCGATCTCCGTCGGGCGCTCGGGCTCTATGTAGAGGCTCTCGAGGCCGGCGGGTGCACCGCCGGGCTCGTCGTCCCCGATCGTGCTCAGCTCCACTGGAAGCTCTGGATGATCAGCCGGTATGCGTCGACGTTGTCGACCCCCACCGGGCTGGATTCGTCAACGGTGGCGACGCGGCCCTTGTTCGCGAGCACGTAGCGGTCCACCATCAACGTGGGCTTCTTGCCGGTCACTGGATCTGCCGGGCCCTGGACGTGATCGACGACGTGAATCGCCTGGTTGGGCCCGACCTTCACCTGTTGAGGCGTGCCCGCCTTCAGCGTCGGGTCCTTTCCCGCCTCCTTCCGGAGCTCGGCGGCCACCGACGCGACGGTCGGCGCGGCGCCCTGCGTAACGGCGATCTGGACGCTGTTGCCCTTGTCCGAGAACGTGACCAGATTGCCGGAGCCCTTCTGGGCCCAGCCCTCCGGGTATTTGATCGAATAGCCCGCCCGCGGGTTCTTGTAGCGAAGGAACGTCTGGTTGTCGGGGATGTCACCCTGAGCCGCCGCCTGCGCCTCGGCGGAGGAGACGTTCGAGTTCGCCTGGCTTGCCGGCGAGCTACTCGAGCCCGACGAGCCGCATCCGGCGAGCGCCAGGCCCACCGCGGCGACTGGGATCAGGTACCTGGGTCGCTTGAAGTCTGGAATGGCCATGCGGCCATCCTGCGACGTGCCGCCTTAATTCCTCCTGAAAGGTCAGGTTGTCGGCTGGACTCCCGCGATGGTTTCGCTGAGCCGCGCCGCAGCGTCGGCCGCCGGCGTGAGCCGTTTGTCCTGGGCCGCGGCGCTGAGGTAGTGGAGCAGGTCGTCGACTCGGTTCGGATCCGAGCTTGCGACCCCTCTCCTTCCGCTGGGCTCGTCAAGAAGGCAGGCGGACCGATCCGTCCTCGGCCAGCCTCCAACGATCATGCCGCCCGCCTGGAAGAACACGACGTCGTCGTCGGGCTCAGCCCGAGTCGTCCAGCCGAGCGCCTCGTAGAACGCTCGCGAGCGCGCCAGGTCAGCGACGCCAAGGGTCACGAGGCTAAGGCGCTGCTCCACGGCCCCATGATGCCAGCCGGGTCGACCCGGGGCCGGAAACGCCGCCCGGGCGCCGCAGCGTAGATTTCGCCTCATGGAGAAGCGCGCCCTCGCTCGCACCGGAGTGAAGGTCAGCCCGCTTTGCCTGGGGGCGATGATGTTCGGGGCCTGGGGCAACCCCGATCACGACGAGTCGATCCGGGTCATCCACCGTGCGCTGGACGCCGGGATCAACCTCATCGACACCGCCGACGTGTACTCGCGGGGCGAGTCGGAAGAGATCGTGGGCAAGGCGCTTGCCGGCGGCAAGCGCGACCAGGTCGTTCTGGCGACCAAGGTCCACGGCTCGATGGGCGATGACCCCAACCAGCGGGGCAACTCCCGTCGCTGGATCATCGCCGAGGTGGAGAACAGCCTTCGCCGCCTGGGCACCGACTGGATCGACCTCTACCAGATCCACCGCCCCGAAAGGTGCGCTACCTCGGCAGCTCGACCTTCCCTGGCCACATGATCGTCGAGGCCCAGTGGGTGGCCGAGCGGCGAGGGAGGGAGCGCTTCGTCTGCGAGAAGCCGCCCTACTCGATTCTGGTCCGCGGGATCGAGGCCGACGTGCTGCCGGTCTGCGAGCGCTACGGCATGGGGGTCATCCCCTGGAGCCCGCTAGCCGGGGGCTGGCTGTCGGGCAGGTACCGTCGGGGGGAGGAGGCGCCCGAGAGCCGTCGCGTGCAGATGCTGCCGCAGCGGTTCGACATGTCGCTGCCCGAGAATCAGCGCAAGCTCGAGGCCGCCTATCGACTCGCGGAGCTCGCCGACGAGGCAGGGCTCTCGATGATCGATATGGCACTGGCATTCGTGCTCGAGCATCCCGCGATCACCGCGGCGATCATCGGGCCGCGCACGATGGAGCACCTGGAGAGCCAGCTCACCGCGGCGGAGGTGCAGCTGAGCGCCGACGTCCTCGACCGAATCGACGAAATCGTCGCCCCGGGGACCAACGTCAACCCGGCCGACGCCGGTTGGCAGCCCCCCGCCCTCGCCTCCCCCTGGCAGCGCCGCCGAAGCCTGCGAGGCTCCGAACCGACCTAGTCAGGCAGCCGCAGGCAAGGCTAGGCTGGCCGCCGTGCGAGTCTTGGTGGTCACCAACATCACCCCCGACCCGGTAGCGCCGTCGCGAGGCGTCTTCGTGCGCGATCAGGTCGCGGCGCTGCGCCGCGCCGGGATCGAGGTCGAGTTGCTCTCCTTCCCCGGCGGCAGGTGGAACTATCCCCGCGCGGTCCCGCAGATCCGCCGCCTGCTGCGAGGCGAGCGCTTCGACCTCGTCCACGCCCATTACGGCCTGGCCGGCTGGTGCGCGTCGCTCGCCGGCGCCCGGCCCCTGATCGTCACCTTCCACGGCACCGACGTCCGCCATCCGACCGTGGGTCGTCTCTCGCGGCGGCTGGTGCCCCGGCTCGATCTGGTCGCGGGCGCCTCCCGGGCCCTGTTCGCTTCCGAGTCCGGACGGCCCGGTCTGCCGAAACGCCCCGGAGCAACGGCGGTGCTTCCCTGCGGCGCCGATCTCGACCGCTTCCGGCCTTCGCCTCGCGCCGAGGCCCGCGAGCGGCTGGGCTTGGACCCCGAGGGGCGATACCTGCTGTTCCCAGCCGCGACGCCCCGGCCCGAGAAGCGCTATGACCGGGCCGCCGAAGTCGGGCGCCTGGCGAACGCGAAGGTGTTGACCGCGGGCGCGATCGAGGCCGAGCAGATGCCCGACTGGGTCAATGCCGCCAGCGCCGTGCTCATCACCTCGGAGAACGAGGGGTTCGGGCTGGCAGCCGTAGAGGCGCTGGCCTGCAACGTACCCGTGCTCTCGACCCAGGTCGGTGTCGCCCCCGCGCTTTTACATGGAATTCAGGGCTGTCTCGCCGAGCCCTTCGGCGCGGACCGGTGGGCGGCGCTCGCCCGCCGGCATCTCGACTCACCGGATGCGCGTGTGGCCGGTCGCGAGCGGGCGCGCTGGTTCTCGGCCGAGCCGATGGCAGAGCGGGTCGTGGTCGCCTATCAACGGGTTCTCGGCTTCGCGGCAGACCCTTGATCCCGACACGGCCTCGCGCCTCACACCCGCTCCCGAGCGGGAGCGCCATGCCCGGCTTTCGGAGTCATTTCCCGCCCATCTGAGGAGCGGCTGACGCTGTAGGGTGGCGGGTAGATGACCCGTCTCACCGAGCTCCCCGCCCTCGAGCCCGATCCCCTCACACCGAGGCCCCAGGAGGTCGAGCGCTACGTCGAGGCCCTGCAGGGGCTGAGCAAAGCGAATGCGGACTTCGCCCGTCGCGCATCCTGGGCTCAGATCAGGCTCGCCGGCGCCCGGGCCGGAAGCCGGCCCACCGAAGCACACGACAGCCTCAACCGCATCTTCCGACTCGGCGTCCCGCCCGACCCGCCGCTCGAAGGTCCGACGCGCGGCATCCTCGTCACTCCCACCATCCCCCGCCCGGCCGACCTCGGGTTGCGGGCTCTCGCCTCGGCCTGGATGCCGTGGACGGGCAAGCGCTTCCACTCCGCCACCGCGACGGGCGACAACCTGCTGGTCCCGAGCGCCCGTCCGGTCGCCCGCGTCCTCTTTCCCTCTTACCGGCTGGAACCACTCGACTCCGGCAGCTACGCGGCCTTCCGGTTCCGCACCTACGTCGGACCCGGCCAGGTCGGCTCTTGATCCGCGACATCCTCGACGAGCTTGTGCAGATCGTCCCGGGCGCCTACCTCGGCAAGGTCCTGCTGCGTCGCAAGGACGCGTGGCGCCTGCTCGGCTACTTCGCCCTGCAGCCGGCGGCGGTGGCGCGCCATGAGCAGCCTGTCGCCGCTCGCGGGGAGCCCGTCCCCGTCCCGGCCTAGCACGCGTTCCGGCTAGGCGACCGGCCAGCGCTGGCGCTGGCGCTCGACGTACGGCCGGGCGGGCTCGGCGGGCGCAACGGGCGCCTCGCGATCCCCTGTGAGGGCCTCGATAGTGGCCAGCACTGAGGCCGCCAGCGCCCGCTGGTCATAGCCGCCTTCGAGGCAGACGAGCAGCGGAGCGCCCAGTTCCACAGCAGCTTCCCGCACGGTTGCGGCCATGTCGGCGTAGGCCTCGGTCTCCACCAGGCAGTCGGCGAGCGGGTCGTCGCGGTGGGCGTCGTACCCGGCCGAGATCGCGACCAGGTCCGGTCGAAAGGCGCTGGCTATTGGCGCGACCACGTGCTGCACCAGCGACAGGAACTCGATCGAGCCCGAGCCCGGCGGCACGGGGAGGTTCACCGTGTACCCCTCCCCCTCCCCCTCGCCCGCGTAGTCCGCCGCGCCGGTGCCCGGATACAGCGGCCACTGGTGGATGCTGGCGTAGAGGACGCGATCGGAGCCGGCGAAGATCGCCTCGGTGCCGTTCCCGTGGTGCACGTCCCAGTCGAGGATCAGGACCCGCTCGGCGGCGCCCATGGCGAGCGCGTGCGCGGCGGCAACGGCGACGCTGTTGAACAGGCAGAAGCCCATTGCACGCGTGGCCTCCGCGTGGTGGCCGGGCGGGCGCAGGCCGCAAAAGGCGAAGCGGTCGTCGCCGGCCAGCAGCCACTCGGCCGCGTGCGCCGCGCCACCCGCAGCGTGAAGCGCCGCCTCGAAGGAGTGCTCGCTCGCCACCGTGTCGACGTCGATCATGCCGCCGCCGCGCGAGCTGATCTCCTCGATCGCATGGATGTGCTCCTCGGAATGGACTCGCCGCAGCTGCTCGAGCGTCGCCGCGGGAGCCTCGACCCGCTCCAGCCCGGGCCAGCCAGCCTCGTCCAGCGCCGCCTCGATCGCCCGTAGACGTGCCGCGTTCTCGGGGTGGGCTCCGGTGTCGTGCTCGAACGAGGATTGATGGGCGAGGTAGAGCCCCATGGGTCGCGTACGGTACCGGCGCTGTGCAGCGCTCAACCGATACAGACGTCGCGGTCGTGGGGGGCGGGGCGGCTGGCCTTTACGTTGCCTTGCGCGCCGCCGAGCAGGGCGCCGCGGTGGCGCTCATCTCCCGCAAGCCGCTTGCCGAGAGCGCCAGCTACTGGGCCCAGGGTGGGCTAGCGGCGGCGCTGGCGCCCGACGACTCACCCGCCCGCCATGCCGACGACACCCTGAACGCCGGCCGCGGCCTCTGCCGCGCCGAGGCGGTGGAGACGCTCGCCCGCGAGGCTCCGGCGGCCGTCGAGGAGCTTCGCGAGCGCGGGGTGCGCTTCGACACCGAGCCCGACGGCAGTCTCGGCCTCGCCCTGGAGGGCGGCCACTCGGCACGCCGGATCGTGCACGCCGGCGGCGCCCGGACGGGGCGCGCGATCACCGGCCGCCTGACGGAGCTCGTCGCCGCCCAGAGCCGGATCACAGTGCTCGAGGAGACCTCGGCGGTCGCGCTGTGGAGCGACGGCAGCCGGTGCGCCGGCGTGGTCACCGACGCCGGGCCGATCGGCGCGCGCGCGACCGTATTCGCGACCGGGGGCGGGGCGGCTCTGTGGCGACGCACCACCAACCCCTGGGGCGCGATCGGCGCGGGCGCCGTGCTCGCCCACGCCGCCGGTGCCGACCTGGCCGATCTGGAGTTCTGCCAATTCCACCCCACCGCGCTCGCGCTGCCCGGCAGCGAGTACGACGGCACCCTGCTGACCGAGGCGTTGCGGGGTGAGGGTGCCGAGCTGCTCGACGCCTCGGGTCGGCGGTTCACGGACGAGCTGGCCCCACGCGACCAGGTGGCCGAGGCGATCCTGGACCGGATCGAAGCCGACCGGGCGGCTCACGTGCGGCTCGACCTGCGCTCGCTCGCGGCCGAGCGCTTTCCGAACGTGTTCGCCGCCTGCCGCGCAGCAGGCTTGGATCCGCACCGCGAGCCCGTCCCGGTGGCGCCAGCGGCCCACTACCTGATGGGCGGGATCGTCTGCGACCTCGACGGACGTGCATCCCTGTCGGGCCTGTTCGCCGTCGGCGAATGCGCCTGCAGCGGAGTGCATGGCGCCAACCGCCTGGCATCGAACTCGCTCACCGAGTGCTTCGTGTTCGGCGCCCGAGCGGCAATCGCCGCCGCGTCGGCGCCGTCGTCGGACGCCCCGGTGCGGTTGCCGAAGTGGCGTTTCGACCCACCGACGGCGGCCACCCGCGAAGCGGTCTGGCGCCGGGCGGGGCCCCGTCGCGAGGCGGCGACGCTCGAGCCGCTCCTCGACGATCCGTACCCTCTGGCCCGGCTGGTCGCCCGGGTGGCCCTGGACCGGCGCGAGTCCCGCGGACCGCACCGGCGCGCCGACCACCCACGTCGCGACTCGGCGCTCGACGGCGTCCACATGGTGATCGGGCCAAACGCCCAGGCACGACGCGAGCGCTGGTCGTAAGCAGGAGCGAATCCGTCTTAACATGCGCTTAATCTGGCGACCTTTGTGCTTAACCGCACCCGGGCATACTCGCGCCCGCCTCCCAGCAGGAAGACAGCAAAGAAGCCGTTGGGTGGCTTAGTGGAACGGATAACCACAGGGGGTACGAAGGAGATGTACCGCTTCAGTCGCTCCATTTACCGGGAGTTGGCGCCAAGGGTGGTCGAGGATGAGTGGGACCCCACCGGATGCGCCAACAAGCAGAAGGTGCTGGACGCCTGCGAGGGGGCAATTCGCCGCCTCACTTACGACCGGCGCTATTTCGCCAAGCCCGCTCGCACGCTGTTCACCGACATCCGGACGCATTTCGGTATGGGTGACCAGCTCTTTGTGTGGACGGTTGTCGAGCGCAACATCAACCTCGCGCTCGAATTCCTCTCGCGCCTGCCCGAGGGCGTTGGCCTCGACGGACGGCCGCGGGAGTGCCAAGCGCACACGCGCAAGGGCACCCCGTGTCAGCGCCGGCCGCTGCCAAGCCGCGATTACTGTCCATCGCACAAGCACCTGGAGGAAACGTTCGAGAGCGTCGAGCTGCCGCTCGAGACTCTCGACGGCGAGCTCCAGCAGCTGGTAGCCGCTTAGTCGCCGATAGCGAGCACGGGAAGACCCCGGCAACCGCCGGGGTCTTCCCGTGCCCGAAGGCGGGGCAGTAGGTTCCGACCATGCTGCTCGGGGTCGACGTCGGCGGGACGTTCACCGACGCCGTGCTGTTCGACGGGCGCGCGCTGCACACGGCGAAGGCGCCGACCACTCCGGATGACCAGTCGCGGGGCGTGCTCGCCGCGGTCGAGGCGACCCTCGAGCGGGCGCACGCCAGCCCCGGCCAGGTCGAGGCGTTCTCCCACGGGATGACCGTGGGCACCAACGCCCTGCTGGAGGAGCGCGGCGCGCGCACGGCCCTGGTCGCCACGGAGGGCTTCACCGACCTGCTCGACGTCGCTCGCCAGGACCGCCCCGACCTCTACCGCCTCTGCGCGCCGAAGCCGGCCGCGCTGGTGCCCGACGAGCTCCGCTTCGCCGCACGGGAGCGCACCGGTCCCGAGGGCGTGGCCGAGCCGCTCGCGGACACCGAGCTGGATCGGGTGGCGACCTTCGCACGCGCCAGCGAGGTCGAGTCGGTGGCGGTCTGCCTGCTGTTCTCCTACCACGACCCGGCTCACGAGCGAGCAATCGCCGAGCGCCTGCGCGCCGAGCTTCCAGGCCTCCACGTTTCCGTCTCGCATGAGGTGCTGCCGCAGTTTCGCGAGTACGAGCGTTGCTCGACCACGGTGATCGACGCCTACCTCTCGCCGCTTCTCGGCCGCTACCTCGGGCGGCTCGCGTCGGCCGCCGCCGAGTGGGAACTGCCGGAGCCGCTGGTGATGAGGTCGTCCGGCGGCGTCGCGCCCGCCGCGGAGGCCACCCGGACGGGAGCTTGGAGCGTGCTCTCGGGCCCGGCGGGCGGCGCTGTCGGCGCGGGCCTGCTGGCGACCCTGTCGGGGGACGGGAACGCGGTCGGCCTCGACATGGGAGGAACGTCCTGCGACGTCTGCGTGGTCGAGGACGGTCGGGTGCGGCGCACCGACTCGCGCCA
>VAYK01000047.1 GCA_005884985.1 Actinomycetota bacterium
CTGCTTCGGCTGGCTGAAAATCTTGGTGTCGGCGGTTTCGATGCCGCCCCTCGCCACTCCACCCTTCTGCCCCTCGCCATCCGTCGCTCGCGGCCGAGCGCCGTTTCATGTCGGACTGATCGGGCAATCGCTCAACAGCGTCCCCTTTGTGGGAGGAAGCGATGAGCGAACGGAAGCCATCCGACCAGGACAACGGCCAGGACGAGCCGGCGGCCGGGCCAGGCAAGCCAACCGACCTGAGCCTCCGCGCCTGGTGGGGCATTCTGAGGCGCACGGTGAGCGCGTTTCGCGCCGACAATCTGACCGACTGGGCAGCCGCCCTCACGTACTACGCCGTGCTGTCGATCTTCCCGGCCTTGATCACCCTGGTCGCAATTCTCGGATTGGCGGGGGACTCCGCCACGCAGTCCGTCCTCGACAACCTGAACGAGCTGGGTCCGGGGCCCGCGACCGACATCGTCAGCGGCGCGATCAAGGAGATCGCCGCTAGCCAGGGAACGGCCGGAGCCGCGTTGCTCATCGGCCTGGCGGCCGCCCTGTGGTCGGCATCGGGCTACGTCGGCGCCTTCTCGCGGGCCTCCAACGTCATCTACGAAGTCGATGAGGGGCGGCCGTTCTGGAAGCTTCGGCCCCTGCACCTGGCCATGACGCTGGTACTTCTACTCCTGGTTGCCCTGAGTGCGATCGCCGTCGTCGTCACAGGACCGTTGGCCGAGCAGGTGGGCAAGCTGTTCGGCCTCGAGGGTACGGCGGTGACGATCTGGGACATCGCCAAGTGGCCGGTGATCGTGTTCGTCGTGCTGACCATGCTGGCGATTCTCTATTACGGAGCGCCGAACGTCCGCCATCCTGGATTTCGCTAGATCACGCCTGGGGGCCTGCTCGCGGTCGTCCTCTGGATCCTCGCCTCGGCGGGCTTCGCGTTATACGTCGCCAACTTCGGCTCCTACAACAAGACATACGGCAGCCTCGCGGCAGTGATCGTGTTCCTGGTCTGGCTCTGGATCTCCAACCTGGCCGTGCTGCTGGGGGCCGAGCTCAACGCCGAGCTCGAACGGGGCAGAGAGCTGGAGAGCGGTATCCCGCCGGAACGAACGCTCGCCGTGGAGCCGCGCAGCGAGCCGAAGCGGGCTTGAGATCGCGGCTGCGTGATCCGTTTCGCGTCAGGACTCGGATGGACTCAACGACACTTCGAGGGGGAGAGTCGGCGTCCGCACCCCCCTCTACTGTGAGCGCGTGATGAGCAAACAGGCTTCATTGACCGATCAGCCGGCGCTGGCCGAGGGCTCCGCCAACGGTGGTGACCCCAGCCGTATTGAGCGCACCTGGGTCCGCGACCTAGCCGACGGGCAGGTGGTGGAGGCCGTGTTCGGGGTTCGGGAGCGCGAGCTTCGCCAGCGCCGCAACGGCGGCGAGTGGCTGCGGCTCATCGTCTGTGACAGCACCGGGGCCGCCGAGGCGGTGGTGTGGGAGGAGGTCGCCGAGTGCTTCGAGATCGCCGAGCCCGGCTCCGCGGTGCACATCACCGGGCGCTTCTCGGTCCACCCCCAGTACGGGCCCAAGATCACGATCGAGACGATTCGCTCCGCCCGCGACGACGAGTACGAGGCGTCCGACCTCGCCGAGGGACCGAGCGTCCCGGTCGAGCGGCTAGAAGCGCAGCTTCGCGAGCTGCTGGCGACGATCCAGAACCCGCAGCTCGCCGGCACGGACTCCTGGACCACACGGTCTCGGTCGCCCAGGCGGTGAGCGCCTCCGCGTCGGCCTTCCCCGGAATCGAGCGGGACATCGCCGTCACCGGGGCCCTGCTTCACGACCTGGGCAAGACGATGGCCTACAACGACGACCCGCTGGCCATCGACCTCACCGATGCCGGCCGCCTTCAGGGCGAGATACCACTCGGGTACTACCTGGTCCGCCGTGAGATCGAGCGGATCGAGGGCTTCGATCCGGAGCTGGCTCAGGCGATCTTCCACATCGTCCTCTCTCACCACGGCACGCTGGAGAACGGCTCGCCGGTGATCCCGGCCACCCGGGAGGCCACACTCGTGCACGCGATCGACAACCTCGGTGGCAAGCTCGGCAGCTTCGATCGGATCGAGCGCGCCCTGCCCGACGGCGAGGCCTGGTCGCGGTTCGACCGTGGAATCGACTCGGCGGCCTATTTCCGGTCGCGCGCCGCGTAGTTCTTCAATTCCACTACCGCGTTTTGGTCGAATTACCGGGTTACAGGAGGTTTTAGGAGTACCTCGGTTGTAACAACTTGATCTGCGGGAACTCGGTTCTTAGACTGCCGGCAGTCGACTGCTGAGACGCTCGCACCGGCGTCAAGACAGGCGATGACCGAATAAAGGCGGTCGCGATCGAATGCGCGGACGGAGGGCGGCGTTGCCGGCTTACCCAACGGCCAGAGGAGGCCTAGTTGATCGTGAACCCAGTTGCCCAAGGAAAGCGCGGGCTCGGGCAACGACCCGATAACGGCGACCCCAGCGAACGACCGGCGCGGAAGGATCCTTCCGCGCTCGCCAGGAAGCGGGCCTTTCTGCTGCTCGAGGCGCACCGCGAGTCGCTGGCTGCTCAGGTGCCGCGCCAGGTGCGTGCCCGGAGGCGCTACGCGCATCTGTGCCTGGTCAAGATGGTCACCCGCCTACAGCGCGACTATCTGAGCCAGACGACATCGGTAGGCGACAGGACCCCCCCTGAGGGCTACGGCGTCGAACGGCTCGAGTACGGCGTCGCCGATTAGGCGAGACCGTGGGGGGCGAGCTGCCTTCAGCAGCTCCAAGCGGACCTCAACGTCTTCGACCGCAAGCTGAAGAGCTCGCGGAGATGGCTTTCCGCCACGACCCAGAGAGATGCGGAGGCGAAGGCCGGGGAGCGCTTCGTTGCGATCATGGCCCGGATGGGGGGCACGCTCAAGGTCGCCGAGTTCGCGCTGCCCAGATGGGCAGCCTCCAGCACGCGACCTTCGTCCCGAGAACCGGCGCGGCGCCGCGCCGCACCCCGCGCTGCTTCTCGGCGAGGCGCGGTCCGGCGTGTGGCCGCCGGACGCGCCAAGCCGAGGCCCGTCGCACCCGGGCGGGATGGGCCTCCGGCCGCCACCCGGCGTCGACTCGACCTCAACAAGGCGACCTTCGATGAGCTGCGCTCGCTGGACCTCTCGAGCACGCAGAGTCGGCGCCTGCTCGCCTACCGCAAGCGCTTGCACGGCTTCGAGTCGATCGACCAGCTCGATCAAGTTCCCGGCTTCCCGAAACGCGTCCGCGATCAGCTCCAGCACCAGCTGACCGTCTAGCGTAGCCCCGCAAATTGCGCACAAAGCGCGCGGGCCGCTTGCGTGGCCACCGGGGGCGCGCGTCTATTCTCCTCTCGTGGCCAAGGACACCGAGAAGCTGATCCGCCAGCTCTCTTTGATCTCGTTCCTGATGGCGAACGGACGTCCCGTTTCGGCGCTCGAGATCAAGCGCGAGGTGGAGGGCTACAGCTCCATGAACGACGACGCCTTCGCGCGCCGCTTCTACGCCGACCGCGCCGAGCTCGAGAGCCTCGGGATCTCGCTTCAGGTCGAGAAGCCGGCAGAGGGCTTCTTCGAGGCCGAGCTCTACGCGCTGCCGCCCGAGAACTACTACCTGCCGCCGATCGAGTTCACCGATGGCGAGTTGGCGGCGCTGCGCACCGCGCTGGCGCTGCTCGACGGCGAGTTTGCCTACGCCGAGCCGCTGCGCCTTGCCCTGCAGCAGGTCTCCTGGGGGCGTCCCAGCCCGCTACAGGAGGGTGACTCGACCTCGATCGACGTCAAGCTGGCCCCTTCGGCAGGCGGCCGCGAGCTCTCGCAACGCCTGGCGAAGATCGAGACAGCGATCTCTCGCCGCAAGACGATCGAGTTCAGCTACTACTCGTTGCAGCGCGACCTCGTCTCCGATCGCAAGGTGGATCCCTACCACCTCGTCTTCCGCAACGGCCAGTTCTACTTGATCGGCCACTCGCACGAGCGGGATGAAGTGCGCGTATTTCGCCTCTCGCGGATCCGCGGCAAGGTCTCCTACGCGACCAAGGCGGAGCACGACTTCACGCCGCCCGAGGACTTCGATCGGCGCGACTACGCGTCGCGAGCCGATTGGCAGATGGGGGAGATCGACGGCACGGGGCAGGTGTTCGTACGCGAGCGGATCGCCTGGCTCGTGGAGCGCGACTTCGGCGGCTATGGCCAGCTGCGCAAGGCGACCAGGGAGGAGGACCTACCCGGCCGTGGGGCGATCTTCGAGACCGAATACGCCTCGCCCCGCCAGCTGATCTCCTGGGTGCTCGGCTGGCGCGCGAACGCGAAGCTGCTCGAGCCCGATGACCTGGCGCGGGAGGCGGCCGAGAGGCTGGAGCTGCTTCGGAAGCGCCACATCGGCGACTTCGCAGTGGCGAAGACGGTCTCCAGGCCCGTGGCCCAGGGCAATGGCAGACCGCGGTCCGCGGACGGGCGCTCGGAGTCGGTAATCCGCCCGGAGCGATTCGCGCGGCTGGTCACGCTCGCCGGCCTGCTGATCGGGGCCGCCCGCGAGCAGGCGCGGCTGTCCGTGGACACGGTGCTCGACGAGCTGAACGTCAGCCGCGATGAGCTGCGCGAGGACATCGACGTGCTCAATGTCGTCAATTTCGGCGGCGGCACCTACGTGCTCTACGCGGAGATCGACGGAGACGAGATCGAGGTGGACGCCGACACCTACGGCGACAACTTCGCCCGCCCGGCTCGCCTGCTGCCGCTGGAGGCCAAGGCGCTGATCGCGGCGATCGATCTCTTCGGCGATCATCTGCCGCAGGCCGGCCTCTCGACCGCTCGTCAGAAGATCGTCCGTGCGCTCGGACACGACCCCTCGCAGGAGGGCCTGGAGATCGCCCCCGGGCGCGACGACTCCGAGGTCGTGCATACCGTCAACGACGCGATCGAGCGCCGCCGGGTCCTCGAGCTCCACTACTACAAGGAGAACGAGGACGAGTTCGTGAAACGCCAAGTCGAGCCGTACCAGCTGGTCAGTGGCCCCGAGGGCTGGTACCTCGGCTGCTACGACCTTCGCAAGGCCGACACGCGACACTTCCGCCTCGACAGGATGAAGGAGGCGCGGCTCACCAGGCGCTCCTTCGAGCCGCGGGAGGGTACGGATGAGCGCCTCGCGCAGCAGGAGTGGCTGGTTCACGGCGAGGTCGGGAGCGCCGGCGTGGCCCGCGTCTGGGTCTCGCCGGAGCGGGCCCGCTGGCTGCGCGAGGAGCGCACCGTGGTCGAGGAGCTTGCCGACCAGGCCGTCGTGGTCGAGCTGCCCTACGGCTCCGCCGACTGGCTCGTGCGGGAGATCCTCAAGGGCGTGGGGGACCTGGTGGTTCTCGAGCCGGAGGACGCTCGGAAGGCCGTGCTCGACGCGGTGACCGGCAACTAGTCCTCGCTACTTCGACTGACCGCCGCGGCACGTGGCTGCGTTTATTCATCTATGTGATGGTCAATGTCAACCACGTCTCGGGGCCACACCAGCGGCCGACTATATTCGCGGCTATCGACACGCCGCCGGGTCACCCGGACATCGTCAGGATCGTCGCCCCGAATCCCGGGCCGATGACGCTCGAGGGCACGAACACCTACGTGGTCGGCTCCAACCCCGCCTACGTCATCGACCCTGGCCCCGCCGAGGAGTCGCACCTCGACGCGGTGCGCGCAGTGGCGGAGGATCGCGGCGGCATTGCCGGCGTCCTGCTCACCCACTCCCACGCGGATCACTCGGCTGGCGTGCCCCTGCTCGGCGCCCCGCTCCTGTTCGGCGAGGTCGGAGCGGGCGACGAGACCTCCGGCGATCCCGGCGCCGAGGGCCCCTCGGTCGGCTCCGGGGTCGCTATCGAGCCGGGACGCGTGGGCCCCTTCTCGGCCCTCCCGACCCCCGGACACGCGACCGACCACGTCTGCTTGCTGCTGGGGGAGGTGGGCTTCTGCGGGGACCTGGTCCTCGGTCACGGCTCCAGCTTCGTTCCACCTGACGGCGGCTCGCTGGCCGCCTACCTCGACTCCCTGGAGCGCGTGCGGGCGGCTGAACTCGAGCTGCTCTGCCCTGGACACGGTCCCTACATCGAGGATCCGGCCACCAAGGTGAACGAGTACCTCGAGCACCGCCTGATGCGCGAGCGCAGGCTGCTGGCCGAGTTGGAGCAGGGGGAGCGATCCCGGGCGCGCCTCCTCGCCCTCGTGTGGGACGACGTGCCGGAGGTGTTGCGGCCCGCCGCGGCGGTCGTCATGCAGGCCCATCTTGAGAAGCTCGAGGCGGAAGGCCGGTTGCCGGAGGGGCTCGGCGACTGAGGCAACTAGCCGCCCGGGCCTCAAATGATTGAGCTCGATTTTCGCTCGGCTGAGCACGACTGTGCTCACGGCCGCGACCACTAGAGTTGCCGGCAGTGACAATCGGCCGACTGGCAAAGCGATTCGGCCTCGCCGGCGCGGCGCTCACCGCGCTCTCTGGGACCACCGCGGCTGGGCTGTGGCATCAGCTCTTTCGCCGGCCGCTTCCGAGGACCAAGGGCCATCTGCGGCTCGAGGGCCTCGAGGGTCCGGTCGAGATCCGCCGCGACCGCTGGGGAGTTCCGCACATCCACGCCCAGACCAGGCACGATCTGTGGTTCTCCGAGGGCTTCTGCCACGGACAGGACCGCCTCTGGCAGCTCGACCTCTACCGCAGGATCGGCTCCGGCCGGCTTGCCGAGATCGCTGGCCGCCCCGGCCTCAGGACCGACCGCTTCATGCGGACTCTGGGCCTGCGCCGCGCTGCCGAGCGTGAGGTCGCGGCACTCGAGCCCGAGCTGCGGTCGGAGCTCGACGCGTTCTGCGCCGGGGTGAACTCCGCCGCCACCAACCGCACCCTACCCGCCGAGTTCCAGATCCTGCGGGTCGGCTTCGAGCCGTTCTCTCCCGCAGATCCGCTCACCCTCGCGAAGCTCTTGTCCTTCGGCCTTTCGACCAACTGGGAGCGCGAGCTCTTGCGGGCCGAGATGACCCGCGAGCTGGGCGCCGAGCTGGCGGCGCGCCTGGACCCGGGCTATCCGCGCGGCAACCCCGTGATCCTTACTCCGGGCCAGGCGTGGACGGGAGACGGCCTCGGTCTCTCGGAGCAGATCGCTCGCATTCGCGCCTCGATCGGCCTTGCGGTCGAGGCCACCGGCTCGAACAACTGGGCCGTGACCGGGGTTCGCTCGGCGACGGGGCGTCCGCTGCTGGCGGGCGATCCCCACCTGCCGCCGAGCATGCCGGGAATCACCTATCAGGTCGGGCTCTATCTCGGAGACCGATTCTGCCGCGGGGCCGCGCTTCCGGGCCTACCGGGTGTGTTCATGGGCCAGAACAACGATGTCGCCTGGTCATTCACGAACGTGCTCGCCGACGTCATGGACCTGTTCATCGAGCGGATCGACGGCGACACGTACGAGTTCGAGGGCGAGTCACGGCCCCTCGAGCTGATCGAGGAGGAGATTGCGGTCAAACGCCGCTCGGAGCCCGAGCGCCTGGTCGTCCGCGAGACGCACCACGGCCCAATCGTCAACCAGGCGCTCCGCGCCGACGAGGCCGAGCCGCTGGCACTCCGCTTCATGGCCCTCGACTTCCCCGGGATCACGCGGGCGAGCCTCGGGATGCTCGACTTTGCCTGCGGCGCCGATTTGGTGCAGGCGCTCAGCGAGCACGCGCACCCCGTCTCCAACCTCGTTTGGGTCGACCGCCATGGCTCGATCGGCTACAAGACGGTTGGCCGCCTTCCCCTCCGCCGCGGTGGCTGTCCGGACCTCCCGAAGCCCGGCTGGACGGGCGAGTATGAATGGGATGGCTGGGTCGCCTACGAGGAGATGCCCGAAATCACCGACCCGGACTCGGGCTTTGTGGTCACCGCCAACAACCGGATCGAGCCCGAGGGCTATGCCCACCACATCACCAGCGATTACCTCGACGGCTACCGCGCGCGTCGCATCGAGCAGATGATCACGGCGCAGCCTGAGCACGATCTGGAGAGCTTCGAGGCGATGCAAACGGACATGCTCTCGCTTCCGGGCCTCGAGACGGTCCACCGGATGGCCCGGCTGCGGCCGCGAGACCAGCGCGAGCTGGCAGCGATCGAGCGCCTGCGTTCCTGGGACGGGCGGATGACCCCGAAGTCGATCGCGGCGACGATCTACCAGGCGTTCACACTGCGGCTCGCGCGCGAGGTCACCCGAGCGGCGATCCGGGACCGCGACTTGGCGGAGCGCTGGCTGGACCGCGCCGACAACGGATTCGTGGCCCACGTCACATCCCCGTGGCGCTGGCAGTCCCACCTGCTGGGCCTGTGGGAGGAGGCCGACGAGGACCTCGTCGGCCGGTCCTGGGACGAGCTCGCGCTCGACGCGTTGCGTGGGGCGCTCGACGACCTCGACGAGAAGCTCGGGCCCGACCAGGAAGCCTGGCGCTGGGGAAGGGTTCACCCGCTTGTCTTTCCACACCCGCTCGGCGGGACGAATCCCCTGCTCGCCCGGATCTTCAACCGCCGGCTGGAGATCGGGGGCGGTCAGGAGACGGTCGCCCAGGTGGGCTGGGATCCGAACGACCCGTTCACGGCGATCTGGGCGCCCTGCTGGCGAATGGTCGCCGACCCCGTGAGCCCGGAGCGTTCCCGCTGGCAGGCCTTCACCGGCCAATCGGGTCACCCCGCAAGCCCGCACTACGATGACCTGCAGGTCGACTGGCTCGAGGGGCGGACTCAGCCGATGGCCGGCGAGGGGCCGTGGCGGGTGCTGACGCTCGATCCGAGGGCCTAGCCAGCCGCATATGAGCCGCCGGGATCAGATCAAGCTCACCGACGAGGAGCAGCGCGAGCTGCTCGAGTCAGAGCGGGTGGTGGTCGTCTCTTCGATCGGCGTGCGCGGCTGGCCTCATTCGATGCCGCTCTGGTACGTGCCGCGCGATCCGGACATCTGGATCTACACCTACGCGAAGTCGCAGAAGGTCGGCCGACGCCGAGATTCACCGCGACTTTGACAGCGTCTACGAGCTCGCCCGGGAGATCACGGTGCGCTACTCGGGCGACATCTCCTCGGTCGAAGGAGACGCCGCCGAGGCGCTCAAGGGGCAGGCTCGCAAGCGGGTCGCGGTCTGCTTCGAGCCAAGGCGGATCGCGAGCTGGGACCACCGCAAGCTGGGCGGGACCTACTAGGCGGGCTCCCGGCCCATCCCGCACGGGGGCGCCGTGGCGCTGGCCGGCCTCCCCCTATGCTTCCGGCGCGATGGAGAACCTCAAGGGCCTGATCCTCTCGGGCGGCGAGGGCACGCGCCTGCGCCCGATCACCCACACCTCCGCGAAGCAGCTCGTGCCCGTGGCCAACAAGCCGGTGCTCTTCTACGGCATCGAGGCGCTCGTCGAGGCGGGGGTGAAGGAGATCGGGATCGTGATCGCCCCCGAGACCGGCGGCGAGATTGCCGAGGCAGTCGGCGACGGCGCGGACTTCGGCGCCTCGATCAGCTACATCCACCAGGAGGCGCCGCTGGGCCTGGCGCACGCAGTCCTCACCGCGGAGGAGTTCCTCCAGGACGCGCCGTTCGTGATGTACCTGGGCGACAACCTGCTGCGCGACGGGATCACCGACCTCGTCAACGCGTTCCGTTCGTCGGAGCCCGACGCCCTCATCCTCCTGACGCGCGTCCCGGATCCAGGCAACTACGGCGTCGCCGAGCTCGACGGCGACCGGGTGGTTCGCCTGATCGAAAAGCCAAAGGACCCGCCCACGGACCTGGCGCTGGTCGGGGTCTACATGTTCGCGCCGCTGATCTTCGAGGCCGCGAAGGCGATCAAGCCCTCGGGGCGCGGGGAGCTTGAGATCACCGACGCGATCCAATGGCTGATCGACGGCGGCAAGCGGGTGGAGAGCCACACCGTCACCGGTTGGTGGAAGGACACCGGCCAGCTTGACGACATGCTCGAGGCGAACCGCCTGGTGCTGGAGGACATCCAGCGCCGGATCGATGGCGAGCTGGTCGACTCCAAGGTGGAGGGGCGGGTGGTGGTCGAGGCGGGCGCGCGGCTCGAGCGCTCGGTCGTCCGCGGGCCGGCGATCATCGGCGCCAACGCCCGGGTCACCGATGCCTACGTCGGCCCCTACACGTCGATCGACGCGGGCGTCAGCGTGTCGCGTGCCGAGGTCGAGCATTCGATCCTGCTCGCCGGGTCCAGCGTCTCAGACCTAGGCTCGCGCATGGAGGCGAGCCTCTTGGGGCGCAACGTCAAGCTCTCGCGCGGCGATGGGCTGCCCAAGACCCTGCGGATGATCGTCGGCGACAACGCGGAGATCAAGATCCCTTGAGGCACGAGGAGGCCCGGTGAGGACCCTGGTCGTCGGAGCTGGGGGGATGCTTGGGCGGCAGGTGACGGCCGCATGCCACGAGCGGGATCACGAGGTCGTGGCGCTCGCCCACGCCGCCCTCGAGATCACCAACCCGGCCGCCGTGGACGCGGCCTTGTCACGCTACCGCCCGGACGCGGTCGTCAACTGCGCCGCCTTCACGGACGTCGACGGCGCCGAGGACGACGAGGCGGGCGCGATGCGGGTCAACGACGAGGGCGCGGCCCTGCTCGCCGCCGCCGCCGCGAGCGTTGGCGCCAAGGTGCTCTATCCGTCGAGCGATTACGTGTTCGACGGCACGCGCAGCGAGCCATACGTCGAATCCGACTTGCCCTCCCCGCTGTCGGCCTACGGCCGCACCAAGCAGGCGGGGGAAACCTCAGTCGCTGTCGCCAACCCGCGTCACTTCATTGTCCGCTCGTCGTGGCTGTTCGGCCTGGGGGGAAAGAACTTCGTCGAGACGATGCTGCGGCTGGGCAGCGAGCAGCCGGAGGTGCTCGTCGTCTCCGACCAGATCGGCTGCCCGACGTACACGCGACACCTCGGCGAGGCATGCGCGCTGCTGGTCGAGGGGGAGGCGTTCGGGATCCACCACGTGGCCGGCGGAGGAGAGTGCTCGTGGTACGAGTTCGCGCAGGAGATCTTCGACCAGGCCGGCGTCGAGTGCCGCGTGATGTCGGCGACCACCGGGATGCTGGCCCGCAAGGCCCCCCGTCCCGCCCACTCGGTGCTGGGCAGCGAGCGCTCCGACGCGATCGTGCTCCCACACTGGAGCAGCGGCCTGGCCGCCTACCTCGCCGAGCGAGCGCTCGAGGCCGCGGCGTGAGGATCCTCGTCGCGGGCGGAGCCGGGTTTATCGGCTCGGCCTACCTGCGTCGGCGCCTCGCCGCCCATCCGGGCGACTCGGTCCGCGTGCTCGACAAGCTCACATACGCGGGGCGCCGCGAGAACCTCGACGGCCTCGATCCGGACCGCGTCGAGCTGGTCGAGGGGGACATCGCAGATCGCGACGCCGTCGGCACCGCGATCGAAGGCTGCGACGCGATCGTCAACTTCGCGGCCGAGTCGCACGTGGATCGCTCCATCCAGTCGCCGGGGGAGTTCATCCAGACGGACGTGTTCGGTGCCTTCGTGATGCTCGAGGCGGCGCGCCAGGCGGGCATCCGTTACCTCCAGGTCTCGACCGACGAGGTCTATGGGTCGATCGAGTCCGGCTCGTTCAGCGAAGACTCGCCGCTTCGGCCCTCGTCGCCATACTCGGCCTCGAAGGCCGGCGGCGACCTGATCGTCGGCGCCTATCGGCACACCTACGACGCCGACGCCCTGATCGTGCGGGGGTCGAACAACTACGGTCCGCGCCAGCACCCCGAGAAGCTGATTCCTCTGTGCATCCTCAACGCGCTCGCCGGCGACCCGCTTCCCGTCTACGGCGACGGGATGCAGGTTCGAAACTGGATCTTCGTCGAGGATTTCTGCGCTGCGATCGACCTTGTGCTCCAGGGCGGCGAGGCGGGTGAGGCGTACAACGTCGGCGGCCCCGACGAGCTGCCGAACATCGATGCGGTGAAGTTGATCCTCGAGCTGACGGGGCGGGACGGGTCGCTGATCGAGCACGTCACCGATCGACCCGGCCACGACCGCCGTTACTCGCTGTCCTCCGACAAGATCCGCGCCCTCGGCTGGGAGCCGGGCGCGCGTTTCGCCGACGGCCTGCGGCGGACCGTCGAGTGGTATCGCGACAACGAATGGTGGTGGGCGCCGATCCGCTCCGGGGAGTACCGCTCGTATTACCAGCGTCACTACGGCCGGGCACTGAGCTGATGGCCCGGCGGTTGGAGACCCAGTTGGACGGGGTTGTCCTGATCGAGCCCGAGGTCCACGGCGACGATCGCGGTTTCCTGGTCGAGACCTTCCGCGACAACGGCTGGCGCGAGCTGGGCGTCGAGGTCGAGTTCGTGCAGGAGAACCACTCGCGCTCCGGGCGGGGCATCCTGCGCGGGCTCCACTTCCAGACCAGACCCGGCCAGGCGAAGCTGGTCCGCTGCCTTCGGGGGCTGATCTGGGATGTCGCGGTGGACCTGCGGCGCGACTCGCCGACCCATCGTCGGTGGGAGGGGTACGAGCTCGACGACGCGCGCCACCGCCAGCTGTTCGTTCCGGCCGGCTTCGGGCACGGATTCTGCGTCCTCAGCGACCAGGCCGACGTCGCCTACAAGCTGTCCAGCTACTACGACCCCACCACGGAGGCCGGGATCGCCTGGGACGACCCCGATGTCCGGGTCGAGTGGCCGATCTCAGAGCCGATCCTCTCGGAGCGCGACCGCACCGCACCCCGCCTCGCCGAGATCGCCGACACGCTGCCCTGGTAGTCGCCGAGACCGGCGCGAAGTATCGCGTCCGGCCGGTCCGTAAGATCGCAGGGTTGAGCCCCGTGCGATCCGAGACCGCCGAATCCACCCCGCTGACACCTTTCAGCGAGCCCGTGAGGCGCTGGTTCCAGGCGTCATTCGAGGCGCCCACGCCTGCGCAGGCGATGGGGTGGCCGAAGATCGTCTCGGGTCAGAACACGCTGATCTGCGCGCCGACCGGGTCGGGGAAGACCCTCGCGGCCTTTCTCTGGGGGATCGACCGGCTGGCGCGCGAGCCCGAGCAACTCGGGCAGGGCGTGCGGATCGTCTACGTCTCGCCGCTGAAGGCGCTCTCCTACGACATCGAGCGCAACCTGCGGGCGCCGCTGAAGGGAGTCGGAGCCGAGATCGCGGTCGGGCTGCGCACCGGCGACACCCCGCAGCGCGAGCGCCAGGCGATGCGGCGCAAGCCTCCCGACATCCTGATCACGACCCCCGAGTCGCTGTACCTGATCATGACCTCGGGGGCACGCGAGATGCTCACCGGCACCGAGGCGGTGATCGTCGACGAGATCCACGCGGTCGCGCAGTCGAAGCGCGGCGCGCACCTGGCGCTGACCCTGGAGCGGCTCTCGCATCTCGTGATCCAGAGCAAGGGGCATGACCCGCAGCGCATCGGATTGTCGGCGACCCAGCGGCCGCTGGAGCGGATTGCTCGCTTCCTGGGAGGTTCGCGGCGCGAATGCGAGATCGCGGACGCCGGCAAGCCCAAGGAGCTCGACCTCGAGATCGTCGTCCCCGTTGAGGACATGACCGAGCCGGACGCCTCGATCGAGAAGCGCCGGGACGGCGGCGACGCCAACTTCGACGCCGCGCCAACCACGCGTTCCATCTGGCCGGCGATCTATCCGGAGTTATTGAAGCTCGTGCGGGAGCACACCTCCACGATCATCTTCGTCAACAACCGTCGCGGCGCGGAACGGCTGGCCAAGCGCCTCAACGAGCTGGCGAATGAGGAACAGTCCCCGGAGCTGCCGGCGACTGAGCAAGGTGGGCACGCCCCGCCCCCGGCGGAGTCGCAGACGAGTACGCGGGCGGAAACTGATGAAGTCGCCAGGGCGCACCACGGCTCCCTGGCGCACGAGGAGCGGCAGGTGGTCGAGGAGCTCTTGAAGTCCGGGCAGCTCCCTTGCCTGGTGGCCACCTCCTCGCTGGAGCTGGGAATCGACATGGGCGCCGTCGATCTGGTGATCCAGGTCGAGTCGCCGAAGTCCGTGACCCGCGGCCTGCAGCGGATCGGTCGCGCGGGCCACACGCTCGACGAGGTGTCGGTGGGACGCATCTTCCCGAAGTTCCGCGCCGACCTGCTCGAGTGCGCAGTCGTCGCCCGGCGGATGCGCGAGGGGGAGATCGAGGAGACCGTGATCCCTCGAAACCCACTCGACGTGTTGGCCCAGCACCTGGTCTCGATGTGCGCCGACGAGGAATGGGAGGTGGACGACGTCGAGCGCCTCGTCACCGCCGCGGAGCCCTTTTCGGACCTCTCCCGCGAGCAGCTCGAGAACGTCCTCGACATGCTCGACGGGCGCTACCCGTCCGACCGCTTCGCCGAGCTGCGCCCGCGGCTCGTCTGGGACCGCGCCGCCGGGATCGTGCGCGGCCGGCCCGGTGCCAAACAGCTCGCGGTCACCAATGCGGGGACGATTCCCGACCGCGGTCTCTATGGCGTCCACCTCCCGGACGGCCGCCGGGTTGGAGAGCTCGACGAGGAGATGGTCTACGAGGCCCGCCCGGGCCAGACCTTCCTGCTCGGCGCCACCACCTGGCGGATCGAGGAGATCACTCGCGACCGCGTGATCGTCACCCCCGCCCCCGGCTTCCCGGGCGCCGTGCCCTTCTGGAAGGGCGACGGCGTCGGCCGACCGGCGGAGCTGGGCAAGGCGATTGGCGCCTTCGCCCGCGAGGCCGTGAGCGCCAACCCGAAGGATCTGGAGGCCGCCTACGACCTCGACCGCCGTGCGGCGGAGAACCTGGTCGCCTATCTGCGCGAGCAGCAGGCTGCCACCCGGGTCGTCCCCTCCGACGAGACGGTGATCGTGGAGCGCTTCCGGGACGAGATCGGCGATTGGCGCCTGTGCGTGCTCTCGCCCTGGGGCGGGCGCGTGCACGCCGCCTGGGGCCTGGCGCTCTCGGCCCGGATCCGCGACGAGCACCAGCTGGAGGCCGACGCCATCTGGTCGGACGACGGCATCGTCGTCCACCTCCCCGACGCCGACGAGGCGCCGCCGGCCGAGCTCGTGCTGCTAGAGGCGGACGAGGTCGAGGATCTGGTTGTCCGCGAGCTGGGAGGATCGGCGTTGTTTGGGGCCCGGTTCCGCGAGAACGCCGCCCGGGCGCTCTTGATCCCGCGTGCCTATCCCGGAAAGCGCACGCCGCTTTGGCAGCAGCGGCTCAAGGCGCAGAGCCTGCTCGAGGTCGCAAGGGACTTCCCGCGTTTCCCGATCGTGCTCGAGACCTACCGTGAGTGTCTTCGTGATGTCCTCGACCTGCCGAGCCTCGAAGCGCTCCTGCGCGACCTCAGCTCGCGCCGAATCTCCCTGGTCGAGGTCGAGACGGCAACCGCGTCGCCATTCGCTTCCTCGCTTCTGTTCGACTACGTCGCCACCTACATGTACGAGGGTGACACGCCGAACGCCGAGCGGCGAGCCGCGGCGCTGTCGCTCGACCGCGAGCTGCTGCGCGAGCTGCTCGGTCAGGAGGAGCTGCGCGAGCTGATCGACCCCGAGGCGCTGGCCGAGGTCGAGGACTCGCTGCAGCACCGCGCGGAGCTCGCCCGCGCCAAGGATCGCGACGCTCTGCAGCAGATCCTGCGCCGGCTCGGTGACCTGACCTCGGCCGAGTGTGAGGAGCGGGTGGCGGAGGGCTACTCGGCCGACTCGATGCTGGAGAAGCTCGAGCGCGAGCGCCGCTGCGCTCGCGTTCGCGTGGCCGGCGAGGAGCGCTGGATCGCGGCCGAGGACGCGGCGCTCTATCGCGACGCGCTCGGCGTGCCGCCACCGGCCGGCCTTCCGGAGACGTTCCTCGCCGACGTGCCCGACGCGATGGCCGCCCTGGTTCGACGCTATGCCCGTACCCACGGTCCCTTCCCCACCGGACACCTCGCCCGCCGCTACGGGACCGACCCGTCGGCCGCGCTGCGCGAGCTGGAGCGGGCGGGCGGGCTGGTCCGCGCAGAGCTGCTCCCCGGGGGTAGCGAGCGCGAGTGGTGCGATCCCGACGTGCTTCGCCGGGTGCGGCGCGCGAGCCTCGCCCATCTGCGCGCCGAGGCCGAGGCGGTCGAGCCGCGGGAGCTGGCGCGCTTCTTGCCCAGCTGGCAGAACGTCGATGCCCACCGTCCGGCTGGGGCCGGCGCTGACCGGCTGCGGGAGGCCCTGGTCCCGCTCCAGGGCGTCGCCCTGACGCCCGAGGTCTGGGAGCGCGACGTGCTGCCCCGGCGCCTGGGCGCGTATAGCCCCGCCTGGCTCGACGAGCTCTGCACCGGCGGCGAGCTCGTTTGGATTGGCGCCGGCGCGCTGGGGCGAAGCGGCGGCAAGGTCGCGCTCTACTTCCGCGAGGACGTGCGGGTCGCCGGCCCCCCGCCTGCCAATCTGAAGCTCGAGCCCCCGGCCGGCGGGACGCATGACGCGATCCGCGAGCTGCTCGGTCTGCGTCCCTGCTTCTGGCTCGACCTCGTGAGCCAGCTCGATCTCCCCGCCGAGGAGCTGCATACCGCCCTCTGGGACCTCGCCTGGGGCGGCGAGGTGACCAACGACGCCTTCGCGCCACTGCGAGCCCCGCGACTGCGCTCGCACAGCGGCCGTCGCGACTCCCCCGTCGCGTCGTCGGCCGCGACGGCCGCTCGCGACCGCTCGCCATCCGTGGCTCGCTTACGCGCCGGGCGCCGCGGCAGGCGTTTCGCGGCCCGCCGTGCCGCGGCCGGCCAGGCCGTGCAGGGCCGTTGGTCGCTGACCGCGCCGCTGTTCGAGAACGCCCCGTCCGCGGGCCCCCGGCTGCGGGCGCAGGCGGAGTTGATGCTGGAGCGATACGGGATCGTGACTCGTGAGGCGGTGCTGGCCGAAGGCATCCCGGGCGGCTTCGCGAGTCTCTATGGCGAGATGTCCAACCTGGAGATGCTGGGTACGGCCCGCCGCGGCTACTTCGTCGAGGGCCTCGGCGGAGCCCAGTTCGCGCTTCCGGGCGCGGTCGAGCGGCTGCGTTCGCTGCCGGACACCGACGGGCGTTACATGGTGCTCGCCGCCACCGATCCGGCGAACCCCTACGGCGCGGGCGTGCCGTGGCCCAAGCGCGACGGCGGCGGCCAGGGGGGCCGGCGCCCAAGCCGGACGCCCGGAGCCTACGTGGTGCTCCGTGACGGCGAGCCGATGCTGTTCGTCGAGCGCGGCGGCCGGGGGATCCTGCGCCTGCGTTACCTCGACGACTCGACGCTCGCGGAGGCGATTGGCGAGTTGGCGCGGGCTGCCCGCGAGGGGCTATTGCCCCGGCTGGCGATCGAGCGCCTCGACGGCGAGCCCGTGATCGGCTCGGGGCTCGAGGAGACGCTGATCGAGGCCGGGTTCTCGCGCCAGCCCCGCCGGTTGGTGGCATCCGCGTAGACGCCGCGACCGACTCGGAGAGGGATAATCGCCCCGTGAGGGCGGAGGCATGAGCGCTGCCGATCCGGTTGGGCTTCTGTCACGCGTGTCGTTGTTCTCGGAGCTCTCGCGAGAGGAGCTGGAGCGGATCTCGCGCGTCGCCATTCCTCGATCCTTCCCGGCGGGGGTGCGCGTCTTCCACGAGGGCGACCGAAGTGACGCCTGCTACCTCGTTCGCACGGGAGACCTGCGCGTGACCCGCGAGCACTCCGACGGGCGAGCGATCGCGCTCGCGACGCTAGGGCCGGGAGACATCTTCGGAGAGCTCGCGATGCTCGATGGCCAGGCTCGGTCGGCGAGCGTCGAGACCCTCTCCGACTCCGAGCTGCTGGCGCTGCCCGCGGTTGACTTCCGACGCCTGCTCGCCGAGCACTCGCGGATCTCGGTGAAGCTGATCATCGCGCTCACGCGGCGGTTGCGAGAGACCAACGAGCGCGTCGCCCGACAGTCGTTCCAGACGGTGCCGAGCCGCGTCGCGGGCGTGCTCACGCAGCTGATCGCCGAGGAGGCGGCGCCCGAGGGGCGCACCGGTGTGACGATCCGCATGACGCAGGCCGACCTCGCGCAGCTCGCGGGCACCTCACGCGAAAGCGTCAGCCGGTTCCTGGCGACGCTGGAGCGCGCGGGGGTGGTTCGCGTCGGGCGCGGCCGCGTCACCGTGGTCGAGCCCCGGCGGCTCCGCGCGTACATCTTCTGATGAGGCGGTCCCCAAGCGCCGCCGACTTCGCCGCCCAGCGAGCGGACATGGTCGAGTGGCAGCTCCGCCGGCGCGGGATCCGCGACCAATCGGTGCTGAACGCGATGGCGGCCGTCCCGCGGGAGCTTTTCGTGCCAGAGCGCTACCGGAAGCGGGCGTATGCGGACTCCGCGCTGCCGATCGGACACGGCCAGACGATCTCGCAGCCGTGGATTGTGGCGGCGATCTGCGAGGCGCTCGCCTTGGAGGGCTCGGAGCGAGTGCTGGAGGTCGGGACGGGCTCGGGTTACTCGGCCGCCGTGCTGGCCATGCTGGCCGCCGAGGTGATCACCATCGAGCGGATAGAGGAGCTGGCCATCGCCGCGCGCCAGCTCCTCGCGGAACTGGGCATCACCAACGTCGAGGTGGTGGTCGCGGACGGCAGCGCTGGTTTTCCGGACCGCGCACCGTACGAGGCGATCGCCGTCCACGCGACTGCTCCCTCGCCGCCTCGCACCCTGATCAGGCAGCTCGCCCCCGGCGGTCGCCTCGTGATCCCGATCGCGAGCGACGGCGCCGACATGCTCACGGTGTTCCGCCGGCTCGAGGGGAAGCTCGACCCTATGACTGGCGAGGGGCTCCAACGGACGGTGATCGGTCCCTGCCGCTTCGTGCCTCTCGTCGGCAGCGAGGGTTATCCCGAGTAGCAGGGCTATCTCGAATCACGTTAGGCTGCGATTCGCCATGACGGGCGGCCTGTTCGCGCTCAACTTCTTCTCGCCCGCCTTCATCGACCAGCTCAAACGAGGGCGG
>VAYK01000213.1 GCA_005884985.1 Actinomycetota bacterium
CCGCTCGCGCCGCCCCTCCTGGATGCGTACGTGCATCACGACCATGGGCGCGATGGACGGGAACATCATCGCGGCCATCATCACCACCCAGACGCCGATGAAGAACCCGAGCGTCCCGGGGTCGGTGCCCGGCCCGGCGTCCATGCCGCTCATCTGGTCGTTGGTCAAAGCCCACCCAGTTGCGGCCAGGGCAATCAGCAGGCCAATCAGGCCGAGCTGGATCAGCGCGGGCAGCGGCGGTGGCCGTCGGATCGTCGCCGATTCCATGGTGCGGCTGATGGATCGGTGCTGGTTCTAGCCGCGTCCCGTTGCGGCGCCCTCGGTCATCTCGCTCGCGAACTCGTAGTCGGCGGTCTCGGCGTAGATGGCGTCGTACTCGATGTCGAAGACGTCGGAGTGGCCCGACGACTTACCTACCCGGAATTCCGGCGCGAACCCGAAGGCCGCGTTCTTCACGGTCGTCTGCGTGCCGCTGCCCTCAGGCCCAGGTAGCGGCTCGAAGGTGAACGAGGCGCCACGAATCGACGCCGAGGGCCTGTCGCCGTCCGAGAACGTCACCTCTCCACGCTCGGTGCCGAGGTACGTGCCGTAGAGGCTGGCGAACATTTCGAACGGGCCGCCCTCCTGGCCGCGCATGATCCGGTCCACCGCGTCGAGTTGCTCATCCGAGACGTCGTCGTTGACCACGACGCCGACCGTCCAGTTGCCTGCGCTCAAATTCGACGGAAAGATGTTGACGAGCCCGATCTTGGTGCCGCTGAGGTCGACGTCATCCAGGTTCCCCTCGGTGACATCGAAGACCAGGTTGCCGTGGCACTCGCCGTTCGGTCCGGTGGGCGGGCCGTCGGTGGGGCACGGACAGAGCAACTGACACGAGCAGGTCGCCAAATAGGTTCCTGAGATACGCCATGCCATTTCGTCCTCCTTTGCTGGGGTGTTGGGCCAGCCTATGGCCGAGCGGGGGCCACGTCAAGGGGTCCGCCGGCGCTCGGCCTCGGCGCGCTTGCCGGCCAGCAGGCCGAGGTTGGAAACGATGAACGGAACGCAGTAGTTGAGCCCGCCCTTGACCCAGGTGATCGTGGTCGCATCACCTTTGACGATCACGTCGAGCTGGTTGATCAGCGTCAGGATGGTCCCGACGACCAGCGCGATCTTCACCGTCCTACGAAGGTGTTCGCGCCGGAAGCAGATGCGCAGCGCTTCGCGGGGCCCCATCGCGGCGATCCTTTCAGAGTGGCGTCGGACCGCATAGCCTTGAGCCCGTGCCCGACGACCAGCGAATGCTCGATCGCTTCGTGCGACTGTGCGAGATTCCGAGCCCGACCGGGGAGGAGCGCGCCGTCGCCGACGCGGTGCTCGCCGAGCTCCGCGACCTCGGCGTCGCCGCGGTCGAGGACTCGGCGGCCGGGCCGGCGCGGGCCGGCGCGGGCAACCTGATCGCCCGCGTGCCGGGAGAGCGAAACGGCTGGGTGATGTTCGCCTGCCACCTCGACACGGTTCCCCACCACGGCGCGATCGAGGCCGTCCTCGACGAGGGCGTGTTCCGAAGCGGGGGCGAGACCATCCTGGGCGCCGACAACAAGGCGGCGGTCACGGTGCTGATCGAGCTCGCTGCGCGCCACGCCCAAGGCCCCCCGCCGATCGGGCTGGAGATCCTGTTCACGGTCGCCGAGGAGGATGGGCTGCGGGGAGCGAAGGAGGTCGACCTCGCCTCGCTGCGCTCGCCGTTCGGCTTTGTACTTGACCACGCAAGCCCGATCGGGGAGGTGATCACGGCAGCCCCCACCTACAAGCGGCTGGCGGCGGAGTTCGAGGGCACCGAGGCGCACTCCGGCATTCGCCCCGAGGACGGTCGCAGCGCCATTGCGGCGGCCGCCGCCGCAATCGCGGCGATGCAGCTGGGCCGCCTCGATCAGGAGACGACCGCCAACGTGGGCGTGATCTCCGGTGGCACGGCGTCCAACGTGGTCCCCGGCCACTGTCGCGTCGATGGCGAGGCGCGAAGCCTCGACGACGAGCGGGCGAGCAAGGCGATCGGCGCGATGGTGGATGCCTGCACGTGGGCTGCGAGCGAGCACCAGTGCGACGTCGACGTCGAGGTGCGGGAGATGTTCCGCGGCTACCGGCTGGCGTTGGGTGCCGAATCGGTGAGGGTCGCCCGGGCGGCGCTCGAGCGCTGCGGGGTTGAGCCGCGCGAGGTCGCGACGGGCGGCGGCAGCGACGCGAACGCTCTCACCGTGGCAGGACTTGAGTGCGTGCTGCTCGCCAACGGGACCGAGGCCAACCACACCCCCGAAGAGAGCGTCGCCGGAGAGCGGATCGTGCAGATGCTCGCGGTCTGCGAGGCGATCGTGGACGAAGCGGCGGCGCGATGCTGAAGCTTCGCCGCGGGGTGGTCGTCGCGGCCGACCCGCTCACGGTCGAGGTGGAGGGCGAGGAGCGCCCGGCATGGGCCGACCGCTCGCTGGTCGGAGACATCACCGAAGGCGACGAGCTGATCGTCAACACCGAGGCCCTAGACCTGGGGCTGGGCTCCGGCGGGTTCGACGTCGTGCACGTCAATCTGACCCGAGGCCTCGGCCACGGGGGCACAACGAGAAACGAGCACGTGATCAAGCTCAACTACACGTCGCTGCAACACGCGGTCGAGCCGGTCGAGGTGCCGCTGGCGGGGGAGGGCGGCGCGGGTGCATCCTCGCCGCCCGTGCTCGTCCTGCCGCTCCACGGCCACCTGGCGCCTGCCTGCTGGGCGGCCGCGCAGGTAAGCCCCCGGCTCCGCGTCGGCTACGTCCAGACCGTGGGCGGGGCCCTTCCGGGCTCGCTGTCGCGCGACGTCGCCGACCTTCGCGCGCGGGGGCTGCTGGCCGGGCACGTCACAGCGGGCCCGGCCTACGGCGGCGAGCACGAGGCGATCAGCCTGGTCGGGGCGCTCGACGCCGCCGTTCGGCGGTTGAGCTGGGAGGCGATCGTCTGTGGGCCGGGACCGGGGATCCTCGGCTCGACTACCTCTTACGGGCACGGCGGTCTGGCCGCGCTCGACAGCGCCCACGCGGCGCTCGCCCTCCGCCTACCGACCCTGCTCTCACCACGCCTGTCCAGCTCCGACCCGCGCTCCCGTCACCGCGGGCTCAGCCACCACACCGCGTCGGTGCTCGGGCTGCTGCTGGGCTCGGTGCGAATCCCGGTGCCGGAAATCGATCTCGAGGGATGGCCGACGGGCACCGAGGGGGTCGAGGAGGTCGATCTGCCGAGCGTCCTCGACGCCCTCCACGAGGCGTGCGACGATCGGCACGACGTGACCGTCGAGCGGGTGGACCTCGAGGCCTATGCGGCGAGCGGGCTTCCGGCCCTGGCGATGGGGCGGACGATCGCCCAGGACCCTCTGTTCTTCGCCGCTGCGCTCGCCGGAGGCGCCGGGCTGGCGGGCGCCGTTCGGGTGAAGGGCTGAGCATGGAGCGGATCGGCTCCAAGAGCATCTACAAGGGCAAGGTCGCCCACGTTCGCATCGACGAGTTCCGCTACCCCGATGGCTCGACCTCGACCCGGGAGGTCGTCGGCCATCCGGGAGCGGTGGCCGTGGTGGCCCACGATGACCGCTTCCTGTATCTGGTTCGCCAACCGCGCGAAGCGGTGGGGGAGGACGCCCTGCTGGAGCTGCCGGCGGGCAAGCTCGACGTGGCGGGCGAGAGCCCCATCGACTGCGCCAAGCGAGAGCTTGCCGAGGAGGTCGGCAAGGCGGCGTCCCAGTGGCGGGAGCTGAAGCGCTTCTACACCACCCCCGGATTCGCCGAGGAGGAGGTGATCGTGTATCTGGCGACCGAGCTCGAGGACGCCGACGCGGAGTCCGAGGAGGAGGAGCGGCTCGAGGGCGTTGCCTGGCCGCTGGATGATCTCGACCGCGCGATCGAGGAGTGCAGGGACGCGAAGTCGTTGATCGGCCTGCTGATCTTCCGCGCGCTGCGCCGCTCGGGTGGGGCCTGAGAACCCGGCGACTCGCACGCTCGGAGTTCGAGGTACTCGGCGCCTCGCACGCACGGTTGCAGCGGCAGGGGATGGTTCGTGACAGGCAGAACATGCGGGCATGGCCGTTGCGATAGAGCAGACCCGGGAGCGCGGGAGCGCGGTAGGCGCGCGCTTCCAGGCCCTGGTCCTCGACTTCCTCGCGCACCTGGAGTTCGAGCGCGGGCTGGCTTCCAACACGCTGATCGCCTATCGAACCGATCTGCTCCAGTACGGGACCTTCCTCGCCAAGCGCCAGCGCGGCGCCATGGAAGCGGAGCCGGCCGATGTCGCCGACTTTCTCGCCGACCTCGCGACCGGCAACGGCCATTCCACATGCTCGCCGGCGACGATCAACCGCAAGGCCGCCTGCCTGCGGTCCTTCTACCGGCACCTGCGGCGCGAGGAGCTGATCGACGACGACCCGACGGCAGCGCTCGCGCCGCCGAGCAAGAGCCGGAAGCTTCCCCGTGTTCTCAGCTACGCCGAGGTGAAGCGCCTGCTCGAGAGCGTCAACGGCGGCGACGCGATCGCGCTGCGCGATCGCGCCCTGCTCGAGGTCATGTACGGGTGCGGCCTGCGGGCCTCGGAGGCCGTCGGGCTCGACGTTAACGACATCGACCTGCGGCGCGGCTTCGTGCGCCCGCACGGCAAGGGCAACAAGGAGCGCACCGTTCCGCTCGGCCGCGAGGCGGCCGCGGCGACCAGGCGGTACCTGCGGGCCGGTCGCCCGGAGCTGATCGGCTCTCGCCCGCGGTCGAAGCTGTTCGTCAACTTTCGAGGCGGCCCGCTGACCCGGCAGGGTCTGTACAAGATCATCCGGCGGCACGCGAAGGAGGTCGGCCTGGAGGGCAGGATGAGCCCGCACACACTGCGGCACTCCTTCGCCACCCACCTGCTGTCCGGCGGCTGCGACCTGCGCTCGGTGCAGGAGATGCTGGGCCACTCGGACGTCGCCACCACCCAGCTGTACACCCACCTGTCCGGCGAGCGGATCAAGGAGGTCTACTTCAACGCCCACCCGCGCGCCGTGGCGAAATAGCGAGGGCATCTAGTAGAACCAGGGCATGCCCGAGCTGCCCGAGGTCGAGACGATCCGCCGCCAGCTCGAGCCGGCGCTTCGCGGGCGACGGATCGAGTCGGCCGAGGTGTTCGACGAGCGCTGGACGCAGCCGGCGCCCCCGGCCGAGGTCGAGCGGGCGCTGGCCGGGCGCAGGATCGAGCAGGTCGAGCGGCGCGGCAAGTACCTGGTCCTGCGACTCGAGGACGGCAGGGCGCTGGCGATGCACATGCGGATGACGGGCAACCTGCTGCTCGCGCAGGGGCAGGAGACGTCGGAGCTTCGCCACCTCCGGGCGGTGATCAGGCTCGAGGGAGGCGGTCGCCTGCTGTTCACGGACGCCCGCCGGTTCGGCCACGGCGTGATCCTGGACGCCGACGGCCTCGACGACTACTTCGCTGCCCGGCTCGGCGTCGAGCCGCTGTCTGAAGCGCTCACCGCAGAGGAGCTCTGCCGGCTGGCTGCCGGGCGGCGGGCGCCGCTGAAGTCGTTCCTGCTGAACCAGAGCGGGATCGCGGGGATCGGAAACATCTACGCCGACGAGGCGCTGCATCGGGCGGCGCTTCACCCGCTGTCGCCGGCGGGGTCGATGAAGCCCGAGGATTGCGAGCGGTTGCGGGAAGGGATCGTCGCCACGCTGGAGGCCGGGCTGCGCAGTGGCGGCGCCTCGGTGGACGACTACCGCGACGCGCGCGGTGAGCGGGGCGCGATGCAGGACGAGTTCCTGGTCCATACGCGCGAGGGCGAGCCGTGCCCGCGCTGCGGCGCGGAGATCCGGCGGATCGTCGTCGCCGGCCGCTCGACCTACTTCTGCTCCTCCTGCCAGCGTCGCTTGCGCCGCCGCCCCCGGCGACGTGCGCGTCGCAGGTCCGCCGCATGAGCGAAGAGATCGCACCGCCGGAGGGATTCCTGATCGGCCATTGGACCGACGCCAGGGGGGCGACGGGCTGCAGCGTGGTGATCCCGCCGGCGGCGAGCCGGGGAGGCGTTGACATACGCGGCGGCGGACCGGGGACGCGCGAGACGGACGTGATCGGCCCCCTCGCCGGCACCGCCGAGGTGACGGCAGTCCTGCTCACCGGAGGCAGCGCCTTCGGGCTGGCGGCGGCCGACGGGGTGACCCGGTGGCTCGAGGAGAGCGGGCGGGGGTATGAGACGCCGGCCGGACTGGTGCCGATCGTCCCCGCGGCGGTCGTCTATGACCTCGCGGAGGGGGATCCGCGGGCACGCCCTGGGCCCGATGCCGGCTACGCGGCCTGTGCGTCCGCGGCCGCTGGCGTTCCGGAGCGAGGGAGGATCGGCGCCGGGACCGGGGCCGCGGTCGGCAAGATCCGCGGGCGGGAGCGCTCGGTGCCGGCGGGGATCGGCTACGCGGCGGCGCGGAGCGGCCGCGGCGAGGCGGTCGCCGCGCTGGCGGTCGTCAACGCGTTCGGCGACGTGATCGGCGAGGATGGGCGAGTGCTGGCGGGGCCGAGGGGAGAGGATGGGGAGGAGCTGTCGACCGCCGGCCTGATCGCGGCGATGGAGGGGCCGCCCGACTGGACGAGGGTCGAGGAGCGCAACACGACGCTCGTCTGCGTGATGACCGACGCGGCGCTCGACAAGGCGGCCTGCGCACGGGTGGCGAGGATGGCGAGCGGCGGCGTCGCGCGGGCGGTGGACCCCGTCCATTCGGACGTGGACGGCGACGTCGTCTTCTGTCTTTCGTCCGGCGATGGCGCCACCGACCGCTTCACGCCGATCTCGATCGGCACGATCGCCGCCACGGTCACCGCCGCGGCGATCCGCGATGCGGTTCGACAGCCCTAGCCGTCCGGCTCGGCGATCATCTTTCCGGATCCATGCCAGGGACGTACAAGACCGAGGCGGTCGTGCTGCGATCGATCCGCTACGGCGAGGCGGATCGTGTTCTGCACCTCTACAGCGCTACCCGTGGCCGGGTCGGGGCGATCGCCAAGGGGTCGCGCCGGCCGCGCTCGCGCTTCGGGGGGCGGCTGGAGCCCTTCTTCCGGCTCGACCTCGTCCTTCACGAGGGACGGGGCGAGCTGGCCACCGTCACCGCGGCGCATACCGTCGCCGCCCACCCGAGCCTGCGCTCAAGCGGGCCGGCGCTGATGGCGGCGGCGCGCGGCTGCGACGCGGTGTTGCGGCTGCTCGACTCCGCCGAGGCCAATACGCCCGCCTACAACCTGCTCTGCCGCTACCTGGCGCTGCTCGACGGAGAGGGCCGCGGCCCCGTTTCCGCGCCTCCTTCCAGTCGGCGCGCGAACGGTGCCGCGCCATCGCTCGCCGTCCCTGGCTCGCTGGCCGACGGGGCGGGCGATGGTGCAGCCGGGCTCTGCATGGCGCTCGCGTTTCGCCTCAAGCTCGCCCTGGCGGCCGGCTTCTCCCCAGAGCTTGCCTCCTGTGCGCTCTGCGGCGAGCCGGACGGGCTGGTGGGCTTCTCTGGCGCCGCCGGGGGCGTCGTCTGCGCCGCCTGCGAGCGGGGCGCCTTCGAGCTCTCACCGGAGGCGCACCGGTTCATGGTCGAGGCGCTGGGACGCCCGCTGGCCTGCGCGCCGCGCGCCTCGGAGCGCGCCCTGCGCCAGGCCGAGCGCGCGGTCTCGGAAACGCTCGAGCACCACGCCCACGTGCGCCTGCGAGCCGCGGCGTAGATCCCCCACTCCGAGAGCCACCTCGAGACAGCCACTCCGAGCGAGGGTGACGAAGTCGGGGGCCTGCGCCTACTCCTTGGGCCGGTAAAGCCGCTCCGTGACCCGGAGCTGGATCGCGCGAGGCGAGGGGCGGGTGGCGCGTATGAACCAGCGGATGGCGCGGCCGGGGATGACGGAGCGACGGCCGCGGTCGTAGGCGGCAAGCGACTCGCGCACGACCTGCTCTGCCGGGATCCGGCCGGGGACGACGCTCACGCGGTCCGCTCCGTAGCCGGCGACCTCCTGCCACTCGGTCGGGACCGGCCCCGGGTTGACCGCGAGGATGCGGACGCCGGATCCCCTCAGCTCCGCATGGAGGGCGTCGGTGAAGCTGATCGCGAACGCCTTGGTGGCTGCGTACACGGACTCGTAGGGGATCGGCTGCATGCCGGCGCTCGAGGCAACGTTGATGATCCCTCCGCGCCCCCGCTCGACCATGCCCGGCAGGAAGGCGTGCGTGAGAACGACGATCGCCTCGGTGAGGTCCTCGTTCAAGCCCAAGGCCCGCGCCACCGTCCGGGCGATGCCGCATGTCTCCAGCGTGTGCGTGAGCCGCGTCCGGTAGTGATCGCCCTCAGGGGCAATGAACACTTGGGTCTTGTGCTTGAGCCGCCGGAACGCCTTCGAGTGCACGACCCGATCGCGATCGCGCTGAAACGGGGTGCGGATCGGACTGTCCGACTCGGGCTCGCGGCGGACCGCCGGGTAGGACGGGGTCGCCCTGTCCCACAGGTACTCGCCCTCCCAGGCGCGCACCCGATCCTCGAGCGACCTCGCGGAAACGGCTGACGGTTGACTGGCTGCGCTGGACACGCTCAGGGAGAGAGAATAGGGTCAGGCAATGTCCGAAACAGCGCTCATCACCGGCGCTTCCTCGGGGATCGGCGAGCAGTTCGCCCGTCAGCTCGCCGCCCGCGGACACCCGGTGGTGCTGGTCGCCCGGCGCGCCGACCGGCTGGAACGGCTCGCCGCCGAGCTCCCAGCCAACGCGTACGCCGTTCCCTGCGATCTCGCCACCGACGCAGCCTCGCTTCCGGATCGGGTGGCGGAGCTCGGAATCGAGGTCGACCTGCTGGTCAACAACGCGGGCTTCGGCACCTCGGGCCCGTT